>QKAI01000274.1 GCA_003246505.1 Spirochaetaceae bacterium
CAGATTCCGGACTTCCAATATGTATTCGCTCACCGTTTTATCCTGTTAAAGCCGGTCCTTCCGGGGTTTCCGGAAGGACCGGCCGAGACTCAGTTAATAGATTCTGTTATTTCAGATCTTCCGCTTTGTAGTATCCGCTGGCGAGGAATACTTCCACGTAGTTATCCTTGGTAACCATTACCGGCTCCAGGAGGTAGGACTTAACGACCTTCTTGCCCGTGTTGTAGGAAGAGGTGTCCAGTCTGGCGCCCTTGATGCTGGGCTCCTTGCCCTTGAGGATAGCGTCGGCCAGCTCGATAGCGGCGGAGGCCAGGCTTCTGGTATCCTTGAATACGGTCATGGCCTGCTTGCCGTCTCTGATGTACTTAACGGAGGCGATTTCACCATCCTGTCCGGTTACTACGGGCAGCTTGGCGGTGGTGTCGTACTTGCCGTCGGTGGAACAGGCTTCGATGATGGCCCGGGCCAGAGTGTCGTTGGGAGCCAGTACGGCGTCGAGAACCACGTCCTTCGCGTCGTTGTTCAGGAGGTTTTCCATTCTGGCCTTGGCCACGTCTGCTCTCCAGTTCTCCGTTGCGATCTTGGTGAAGTTAGCCTTGTCCGCGGAGGTCTTGGGATAGGGTCCCACAACCTTGAGGGTGCCCTTCTCGATGAAGGGGGTCAGTACGGACATGGCGCCGTCGAAGAAGAAGTTGGCGTTGTTGTCAGTGGGGGATCCGGCGAAAAGGGTGATGTATTTGGTGTCGGTTGCCTTGGCAAGACCGAGCGCGTCAACGATACCCTGGCCCTGGAACTGGCCTACCTTGAAGTTGTCGAAGGTGATGTAGTAGTCGTAATCGCCGGAACCGGTGATAAGTCTGTCGTAAGCGATAACTTCGATATCTTCCTTGGCTGCGTCGGCAACAACGGAACCGACACCTTCGTTTACGGAACCGATGATAAGAAGCTTGGCACCCTTGGTGATGAAGTCTTCGATCTGCTGATTCTGTTTACTCTGATCGGCGTCACCGTAGGTAACTTCGGCAACATAGCCCTTGGCTTCGGCGTCTGCCTTGAGGGAGGCTCCGTCCTTCTGCCATCTTTCCACGTGCGTTTCGGGCATAGCCAGACCGATGTCCAGTTTCTCACCGCCGCCGTTGGCAAAAAGCCCGGCCGCGCATAGAGATGCCGCCAAAACCGATGCAAGAAGTAATTTTTTCATAAACAATCTCCTTTCATGTTTTTATGAAACCATTATGGACCCGTTTCGGGGATCAGAAAACAGGAGATTCTTTTTACTTTCTGGCGGATTTTTACCTTTCCCCTCTTTGTTTTTAACCTATCGGTAAAATTTTGACAGCAAAATATTACCGATAGGTACGGTAAACCTCTTCCCGGGAGTGAAATCCATCCTTGATCACCGTGCTGTCCATGTCATCCTTGAATACGGCTATGGGAGTCTCCACGTAGTAGGGAATCTCCGTGCCCGACCCGTTGTCCAGGGTACGGTCCGGCTCGGGGCGGTTTCCCTGGGCCAGGGCCACGGCGAGTTCCGCCGCCCGGTGGGCGAGGCGGGGGATCGGCTTGTACACGGTCATGAGCTGGGTCCCCTCCACCACCCGCTGGCAGGAGAGCAGGTCCGCGTCCTGCCCCACCACGGCCACCTTCCCCGCCATCTGCCACTCCGACAGGATCCGGATGGCCGCGTCGGCGATCTGATCGTTGGCGGCGGAGATAGCCTGGATATCCCGGTTCTCCCGGAAGACCTTTCCTATTTTTTCATAGGCCTCGTCGTAGCTCCATTCGTCTAGCCAGATCTCCTCGGTCACGGAGATCTGCCCGTCCCCGATGGCCCTGTCCAGGGATTCGTAGACACCCCGGTTCACTTCATAGCTGTTGTTGTCCCTCACCGAGCCGTTGACGATGATATAGTTTCCCCGGGGCACCACCTTCTGCAGAGCCTGTCCCATGAGGCGGCCCACTTCCCGGTTGTCAAAGGAGACGTATCCGGTGATGGGAATGCCCATGATGGGCCGGTCGTAGGCCAGGACGGGGATGTTCCGGTCCTCCGCCTTCTTGAGCACCCCCGCCAGGAGCTCCATGTCGTGGGGGATGACCACGAGCACATCCACCCCCTGCTCTATGAGGTATTCGATCTGGGGGATCTGCCCCTGGGCGTCCCCCTCCGCCTTCTGCATGATCACCTCCGCCCCCCTGTCCCGGGCGGAACTCATGAAGATCTGAATGTCCCGGTCCCACCGCTCCAGGAGGAACGTTTCCGTGGCCGCGGAAAATCCGATCCGAACGGGCCCCTTCTCCTTCTCCCCCTCCTCCTTCCTCTCGCAGGAAAAAAGCAGGGCCAGGAGAAAAACCATTCCCAAAGCTCTCCCTATTCCGATTTTTTTCATAAAAACTCCGACGGGGAAATTCCCCTATACTTCCTGAATATCTTACTGAAATAGTTAGGATCGGAGAAACCGGAGCGAAAGGAGGCCTCCTTGACAGAAAGGCCCTGCTTCAGATGCTCCGCCGCCCTGTCCACGCGGTAACGGTTCAGGTAGTCCACGAAGGATACCTT
>QKAI01000051.1 GCA_003246505.1 Spirochaetaceae bacterium
ATGTCGCCCTAGAGGATTGCCTCTGGCACGGCTGCCGGGAATCCCGGTCGGCCCTGGAATTCGGATCGTCCTCCCGACCCCTTCCCGGGGAGTACGCCCCCTACGAGGCCTTTCGCTGGGATATCACCATGAGGCTGGGCATCAATTCGTCCCGGGAAGAGAAGATCGTCAAGGTTCAAGAACGCCAGTTTACTGCCGTTAGCAAATAAAACAGTTAGAAGAGATAGGAAAAGGAGAGTGCGCTTATGCCCCAGTATTTAACGCCCGGTGTTTATGTAGAGGAAGTCTCCAGCGGTTCCAAACCCCTGGAAGCGGGAGCCACCAATGTGGTCGGTTTTCTGGGCGTGGCCCAGAAGGGTCCCGTGAACGAGGCCACCCTGGTGACCAACTGGACCCAGTATACCAAGATATTCGGGGGTATGCATAAACACGGCTGGATGGGCCATTCGGTTTACCTGTTCTTCCAGAACGGGGGAACCAAATGCTATATCAACAACCTGGCCGAGGCTCCCAAAGAGGCGCCGCCCAAGGAAGAGGCCAAGGAGGGAAAAGCCAAGGCCGAAGCGGCACCCGCGGCGGAATCCTTTGCCGTCCGGAACCCGGACAACCTGACCAAGCTCATCATCGGCAAGGACGAGGGGCCCGGCAAGAGAACCGGCCTGTGCGCCTTTGACGAGATAGGGGACATCTCCATCGTCTGTGCCCCCGGGGTCACCGAACCGGCCGCCCAGGACGCCATTCTCTCCCACTGCGAGAAGAACCGCTTCCGCGTGGCCGTCCTCGATGCGCCGGAGACCCTGGAAAAGGGGATCGATACCATGCCCATGCCCCGGGATTCCACCATGGGGGCCTATTACTTCCCCTGGGTCAAAATGTACGACTCTGACAACGACGCCGACGTTTACGCTCCCCCCTGCGGCGGAGTGGCGGGGGTCTACGGCCGGGTGGACGGCACCCGGGGGGTTCACAAGGCGCCTGCCAATGAGATTTTCCGGGGCGCCACGGGGCTCAAATACAATCTGACCGATGCGGAGCAGGAGCTGCTCAACCCCAAGGGGATCAACTGCATACGGGAATTCGAAGGGCGGGGCATCCGCGTCTGGGGCGCCCGGACCTTCAGTTCCGATCCGGAATGGAAGTACATCAACGTGAGGCGTCTTTTCTGCATGGTGGAGAAGGCTATCATGGATGGGACCAACTGGGTTGTCTTCGAACCCAACACCCGGGCCCTGTGGAAGCAGATTGTACGGAATCTGACCGCCTTCTGCCTCCGCCTCTGGAAGGACGGGGCCCTCTTCGGGGACACGCCGGAGGAGGCCTTCTATGTTCGCTGCGACGACGAGCTGAACCCTCCCGAGTCCATCGATGCGGGTTATGTGGTCTGCGAACTGGGCATCGCCCCCGCCAAGCCGGCGGAATTCGTGGTGTTCCGAGTTTCCCAGAAAACATTGACTGAGTAAGTTTATTCCTGAAAGGAATTAACGCAAATAAAACCTATTTTAGAGGAGACGAAAATGGCTGATTACACTCCTACGATGAAGACGAACTTCAAGGTAGAGATCGACGGTGTTGACTATGGTAACTTCACCGGCGTCAGCGGTCTGGGCGCCTCGGCGGAAATCACCGATGATATCGGCGGTGTGGACCGGAACGCCCGGAAAATTCCCGGTAAGGTCAAGTACGAGACGGTGACCCTGACCCGTAACTGCGACCCCAAGGACACCATCCTGCGGGAGTGGTGGAAGACGGTGGAGCGGGGCACCCCCCTCAGAAAGGCCGTGTCCGTGGTTCTGTTCGATCGCAACGGGGTGGACGAGATCGCCCGGCGCAACCTCTTCGAGTGCGTGCCCTGCGGCTGGGACATGTCCGACCTGAACAGTTCCGAAGCCGGCTCCATCACCGAAAGCATCTCCATCGTCTATGAAGACGGGGACTGGGCTTAGGGTTATTTCTCCGAAAGCGGATATCCGCTTTCGGATTCGCACCGGATAATGCAAAAGATGATTTATGATTGAAAAAAAACACCTCCTCACTGCCCTTCTCTTTTTTCTCTCCCTCCTGTCCCTCTCCCCCGGAGGGATCGCCGAGGTTGTGGGAAAGGAGAAGGAAGAGGAACCCACCATTAACGATATCTACGGGGAGATGGCCGAGGAGATCCCCGTGGCGGGATTTTATCCCCCCGGCCACCGGGAAGGGGTCAGCGAGAAGGATAACCAGAGGCTCTACCGTACCCTGACAGAAGGGATGGTCCTTCATGGTTCCATGAAGCCGGCCAGTCTGAGCGCCTGGTTCGGCGGGGAGTATGAAGACCGGCTCCCCGGCAATCTTCTTGAGGCGAACGGCCGTATCCTGGCCCTGGAAATACCTCTGGCCCATACCATTACCTGGAATGTCATTCCCTTCCAGGAGGGGTACCTCTACCGTCTGGCCTGCTATACCCCGGGAAAGGATAACCGGACCGTCTATCTCTACCGCATCCTCAAGGATCTGGAAGAGGACTGGGAGGCTCAGATTCCGGGAATACTGGCGGAATTGGACTACCGGCTTTCCG
>QKAI01000351.1 GCA_003246505.1 Spirochaetaceae bacterium
GGACGATTATTATGATCCCGTCTCCGAGATCCTTATAGAGGAAGCCCTGGAGCTGAGCCCCGAATGCGAACTGGGGGATGAGCTTCTTATCGAGATCGATGCCAGCGAATTCGACCGCGTGGCGGTTCAGAGCGCCAAGCAGAAGGCCCGCCAGAATCTGCGAGAAATTCAGAAGGATACCCTCTATTCCGAGTTCAAGGACAAGGAAGGGGAGATGATCATCGGCTATTACCAGAGGGAGAAGAATGGAAACATTTTCGTTGATCTTGGTAAAACCGAAGGAATCCTTCCCCGTAAGTACCAGTCCCCCCGGGAGGAGTACAGCCAGGGCGACCGGATCAAAGCCTATATTTTCGAAGTGAACAAAACCCAGAGCGGTCTGCAGATCGTTCTGTCCCGGACCCATACGGAGTTTGTCCGCTGCCTGTTCGAACTGGAAGTGCCCGAGATCTACGACAAGACCGTGGAGATACATAAAATCGTTCGCGAGCCCGGTTACCGGACGAAGATTGCCGTTTACTCCACCCGGGACGAAGTCGATCCTATCGGAGCCTGCGTCGGCCTGAAGGGCGTGCGAATCCAGTCCATAGTAAGGGAGCTGGAAGGGGAGAAGATTGATATCCTCCGCTACGATCCGGAACCGGTCGTCTTCATAAAGAACGCCCTCTCACCGGCCCGCGTCCTGGATGTGATTGTACTCAACGGGGGCAAGCGTCAGGCCCTGGCTATCGTTCCCGATGACCAGCTTTCCCTGGCCATCGGCAAGCAGGGACTCAATGTCCGCCTTGCCAACAGGCTGGCGGACTGGAACATAGATGTGAAGACGGAGGAGCAGTTCGCCGAAATGGAGTACTCCCAGGAGATCAGCCGGGAAGCCTCCTCCCTGTTCGAAGATATGGAAGGGGACGGGGAAGAGATTACCCGCGTCACCGAGCTGCCCGGGCTTTCCGGCCGCGTCGCCTCCCTCCTGGTGGAGAACGGTATCGAGCTCATCGAGTCCCTGGTGGCTATGGAGCGTGAGGAACTCTCCAATATTCCCGGTATCACCGATGAGGATATTTCCGAAATTCGTAACATTATTGAGGATACGGTGGAAATCGTTGAAGAGCGCGCTGAGTATGTCGATGAAGAGGTGGTCTATGAAGGGGCTGCCGATGAGGAGTATGAGTGTCCCGAATGCGGCGCGCCCATTACCCTGGATATGGAAAACTGTCCCAACTGCGGTGTGGGATTGAGTTTTGAGATAGAAGAAGATGATTATGAAAATACAAATGATGAGGGAGATGATGAGGAGTAGGTCCGTTTAATTTAAACGGAGCGGAAACCGGCCTCGCGTACAGGGGAATATGTCAGACGATCAGGATAAGAAAAAAACAAAAGTGACTTTAATCAAGCATCAGCACCAGAAGACGGAACCTTCCGAAGGCTCCCAAGAGAAGAAGAAGGTTGTTGTTGTCAAAAAAAAGGTGGTGGTTAAGAAAACTCCCCATGCCCCTTCCCAGGATGGGGGCAGCGGGAATGACGCCCCGAGGGAAAATACTCCCCGTGAGAGCGAGAAAACTCGGTCCGGCGGTTCCGGTTCCGAAGGGGAAGTAAGATCCTCCTCCTCCGGAGAGCGGGATTCCGCCCCCAGGGAGAGATCATCCTCCCGGCCTCCCTCTTCCTACACTCCCAGGGACAGGGATAACCGATCCGACTCATCTGACAGACCCCGCTCCAGCGGCAGCACCAACGGTCCCCGCTCCGCCGGCCGTGTCGGCGGCGCGCCCCGGGAAAGATCCGCCGGCCGAGTCGGAGGGTACAACAAGGAGAGACCCGCCGGCAGAGTCGGCGGAAACGGCGGCGGTTACACGAATAACCGTCAGGGCGGCAGCTATAACGGCAGCCGTCCCAGCGGCGGCTACAACAGCGGCGGCTACAACAGCAATCGACCGGGCGGCGGGGGCTACAATAACAGCCGTCCCGGCGGGGGTTACAATAACAACCGCCCCGGCGGATTCAATAGCAACCGTCCCGGCGGACCGGGCGGCGGCAGGCCGGGGGGATTCAATTCCCGTCCTTCCGGCGGAAATTTCGGCCGTTCCGGCGGGAGTGGAACCGCACCCTCTCCCATACCCGAAAATCAGGGTAAAACCGGGTCCAAGAAATTCTTCAAATCCAAGAAGAAGGATTATCACAAGAAGAAGGATGAATCCTCAGAGAAGATTCTTCAATATAAGAAGAAGTCCATAAATCAGGCTAATCCCGTCCCCAAGGAAATCGACATGATGGAAGTCATAACCGTTTCCGAACTGGCGAGAAAGCTGAACCTCAAGGCTTCAGACCTTATTTCCAAGCTGATGGGCATGGGGATGATGGTTACCATCAATCAGCAGATCGATGCGGAGACCGCCACCATTCTGGCCGATGAATTCGGCTGCAAGGTCAATATCGTCTCCCTCTATGAGGAAACGATTATTGAAAGCGAGGAGGACCGGGATGAGGACCTTACACCCCGGCCCCCCATCGTTACCGTCATGGGGCACGTTGACCATGGTAAGACGAAGCTT
>QKAI01000198.1 GCA_003246505.1 Spirochaetaceae bacterium
CGCCGATCAGATCAATGGAACCGAGAAGCTTGTCCACGCTCTGCTCCTTGGTTTCCTCTGTGTAGATGTGGTAATCGCAGAAATCGATGGGCTCCGTTCCTGCCAGAAAGACTTCCGTTATATGGTCGGGACAGGCGTCGGTGGGTATTTTGCCCGATTCGGGACAGATCTCCATCTCCACGATCCCCGTTTCGGGACGAACGAAGGAACGGGGGGCGAGCCCCTGGTGGATCTCCGCCATGTAGGGTCCCCAGGACATTCCCGTGGCGGTTGAACCGGTCAGCTCCACACCCAGGGTAGCCCCTTTGCGGTCGAATCCGGCCCACATGACCGTGGTGAAGTAGGGGGAGAAGCCGCATGTCCACGCATCGGACCAGTTCTGAGTGGTTCCCGTCTTTCCCGCCAGTTCTATGCCCGGGATGATGGTGCCCCATTTCGTGCCGGCCCTGAGCGTGCCTATGGTGGTGGTGGAATGGAGGATATTGGTCATGATATAGGCTTCCTGGGGCGTCAGGACCTGCAGGGGATTCTTCTTCTGTTCCTCCCTCAGCTCCTTTTCCGGATTCAGTATGATATTGCCCTTCCGGTCCTCCACGTAGCGAATCGCCAGGGGCGTTACCCGGCGTCCCTCGTTGCTGATGGTGGCATAGGCCTGGGCCATCTGGATAGGGGAGGCTTCGATAATGCCCAGACCCAGGGGGTAGAGGCGGGGGAAAACCCTCAGCTTCTCCTCCTCGTCGTCGATTCCCATGAGGGCGGAAGCCATATCGATGGCCTTCTGGAAGCCGATGCCGTCCAGGACCTGGAGGGAGGGAACGTTCATGCTGGTGGCCAGGGCCCGCCTCAGGAGAACGTGGCCCTCCCAGGTCCCCTTGTAGTTGAGGGGGGTGTAGTAAGTACCGTCCGGATTGGTGAAGGCGATGGGGCCGTCCCAGAGCCGGGTGGCAGTGGTGAACTTGCGCGAGGCGATGGCCGCGGAGTAGTAGAGGGGCTTGAAGCTGGAACCGGGCTGGAGCGTCCCCAGAAGAACCCGGTTGTACTTGTTGTCCCTGTCGTACTGGTTACCGCCGATCATGGCGGTGATGTACCCTTCGTTCTCATCCAGGTTTCCCAGGGTGAGCAGGGCCGTCTGTATAGTGGAAAGTTTCTTCTGGTTCAAATATTTGGCATAGGAGAGGTTGACCGCGTATTTGATGTCGTCCATGCCAAGCATAAGGGACACCACATCCAGAACGGGGGTCAGATTGTTGTAATACTCTTCCTTTGCCTGCTTCAGATCCTGTTTCCCCGCAACCCGGATATCCTCTATGTTGAATACCAGGGAGAGAAGATCGATCATGCCCGTATAGGCCTGATTGGTCAGATCCATCTTTTTATCAAGGTTTTCCTCGTAGACATCGGTCCACTTTTTCCGGCCCTCCGCCAGAATTCTGTCCGCCGAAGCCTGGGCGTCCAGATTGAGGGTGGAATGGACGATATAGCCGTCCCGGTAAATGTTCTTCTGCCCGAAGAGCATCTCGTCCAGCTGGTTTCTTATATATTCGCTGAACCAGGGAGCCCTGTCGTCCCGTTCGTAGAAGGCGGATGAGTAGTTGTCCTTGGACCAGTCGAAGGTGAGCCAGTAACGGTCCAGAGAGAGGAGACCCTTCTCCCGGTCTATGTAGCCGTTGTCCGCCATCTCATTGATGACGAAGGTCTGTCTGTCCTTGGCAAAATCCGGATTCCGGTAGGGGCTGAAACGTCCCGTCGGGTTGGCCACCTGGATGACCAGCATGGCCGATTCGGCAATGGTATTCTCCGACGCGGGATGGTTGAAGTAGTATTCCGAGGCGGTTTCCACCCCGTAGGTGTTATGGCCGAAGCCGACCCGGTTGAGATACTTCTCCAGGATCTCCCCCTTGGTGTACTGCCTTTCCATCTGAAAGGAGTACCAGAGCTCCTTGAGCTTCCGGGTCACCGACACGTCGGTCCGGTCCGCATAGATGTTCCCCGCCAGCTGCTGGGTGATGGTGCTGGCTCCCCGCATGGAACCGGTCAGCACATTCTGAATCACCGCCTTGAGGGTGCCGATGACCGATATTCCGTTATGATAGAAATAGGAGGAGTCCTCCCGGGTGATGATGGCGTAGATAAGGTTTTTGGGAAGATCGGTCAGGGAGACGTTCTCCCGCTTCTCATCGGAGAAGTACTCCGTGATGACCCTTCCCTCCACATCCAGCAGGACCGAGGGGAGGGCGGTGGAGACTTCCCCGAACTCCTCATTGTTCCTCAGATTCACCGTTTTCGCAACCGCCAGACCCATTCCCAGGGAGAGAAGCACAGCGGAAAAGCACAGGGAGGATATAAGAATATAGATGACGATTTTACGTTTGCCGGTGAAAAACATGAGAATTACAGTACGTGTCTGACCCTCTTTTGTCAAGGGTAAAAAAAAGGCCGGTTTGCACCGGCCTTCCCAATTTGATGGGGTTAGGTGCCAGTATAGTTAACTGGGAGGGGTACTATCCTGGTGACACTAACATTTACATCATCGGTGGGATGGTCAATAAGTTTAGTTTTTTTCTAATAAAATTCGTGCGTCTAGGGAAATAGTGATATTTTCTCCGGGCAGCAGGGTATACTCTTCGGTCAGAAGGAGGGATTCTCCGACACGGATTCCCACAACGTGGGTGCCCGGCTCGCAGGTCATGCCCGCAACGGCCTCTTCGGGGGTGATTTCCTTACCGTCCAGAAGGTAGGTTACACCCTCCCGGGGGGTGAAATTGAGCCGGGGCGCCGCTGCTTCGGGGATATGGTGAATCTCAGTGAATTTACCCGCCTCAACGGCTATGGTGAAGTCCCTTCTGCCCCCGGCGGAGTTTTCTATTTCCACATTATGGAAACCCGGCGCCAGGGGGTAATAGTCCCGGGGCCAGTCCACACCCGCTCCGTCGATCCGTATCCTCACGTCCTCCGCCGTATCCCCGCCGCTCCCTTCTATGTCTATCTTCAGCCCCCCCCGGTTCTCGTAAAGGGGTCTCGCCCTGACCGTTACGGCGGACCGGCGTGCCATATCGGGGAGTCCCTTGGATATGGGAAGCATGGTGATGAGAAGGGGGAAATCCTCCGCGCCCACCGGGGCGGTCACCACCGAATCGGCATCCTTTCTGAGGGTGTGATCCCTGGCAAAGGGTATTTTAAGGGAGAATTCCGCCGTATAGGGGATAATCTGCATAAAGAACTGGCTGCCCCGGTACTGGGACATATCCCCGTCCGGACGGGGAGAGACGGCGCGGTAAAGATAGAGGGCGAAACTGTTCCGGAAATTGCGGGTCGATTCGGGAATGGAGAAAACCAGCTCCACCCCCTGGACGAAGGGGTTGTCATAGAGGTAGTCCACGGCGGCCAGATCCTCCAGGCCGATTTCCACGGGGGATGTCTCCTGTCCCGTTTCCACGATAACGAGCCCGTTCATGGACCCCACCACGTTTTCCCCATGAATCAGAAAGGGGGAGGCAAGCAGAAACAGAAGGGGCAATATATTTTTTACCAACTAACGGCTCCCCTGGGACACCAGTTTCACCGGATCGACCGTATCGCCGTTCCGACGTATCTCAAAATGAAGATGGGGCCCCGTGGACACTCCCGTATTGCCGGAGCGCCCTATCATGAATCCCCTCTCAACCGATTCACCCTCTTTCACATAAATCTCATCCAGGTGGGCATAACGGGTTTCATACCCCCCTCTGTGCTTAAGTATAATAATTATTCCATAATTGTCCAGCTCCGCCGTCTCCATAATGACCCCCTTTTCCGCCGCATACACCGGCGTCCCCACGGGGGCGCGCACGTCTATGCCCCTATGGAACTCCCACTCCCCCGTCACGGGGTGGTTCCGGTAGCCGTAGGGGGAGGTTATCTCCCAGTAGTGGTCCAGGGGGCTGCGGAAGGGCAGGGAGACGAAGTAGAGCCTCTCCGGGCCGGAGAATCCGGAGTTGGGATAGAAGAGGTATTTCCGTTTCTCCCCCTCCACGGTTATGACGAGCTTCAGAAAAAAGCCCTCCCCCTGCCGGTTTTCCCTCATCCTCCTGTCCAGCTCGGTTCCCCCTTCCTCCCGGACATAAAGGCCGGGGACGGAGGGAATGACCAGGGTCTCCTTCCTGTCCAGATAGGCGGCCCTCTCAAGGCCGTTGAGGGAGGCGATGGTATCGGCGGAGAGGGAGAAATCCGCCGCCGTTCCGTAAACCGTGCCTCCCGGGGAGGGGCGGTAGGTGAAAAAGAAAAGTTCCCCCATCAGGGACTCCAGCAGGGTCCTGCCCGAATCGCTTTCCCGGTCCGTCCCGGTCAGCAGGGCCAGGATCCTCTGGGATTTGTCCAGGGACTCCTGATGCTGCCGGAAAAGGGGATCCCCGTAGATATAGGTTTCATGGATTTCGGGATAACCGGTCTGGGCCGACAGGAGAAGGGGCGTGAGAAAGGGGAGGACCCTAAAGAAAGGGCGCCAGAAATTCATCGGGTACGGTCCTGCCGTCGCTGCTCAGGCCCAGCTGCCGGTCCCGGCGCATGTCCCCATGGAAGTCGGAACCGCCGGTAACGAAGAACCCCAGCCTGTCCGCCAGATGGTGGAGCCTTTCCGCCTTCCTTTTGTTCGCCCCCGGATGGTACGCCTCGAGCCCTTCCACCCCCGCTTCCCGGAACTCTTCCAGACGGCCGGGAAGTCTGCCCCAGGAGAGATAGAGGGAGAGGGGATGGGCTATGACCGGTCTGCCGCCGGCCGCCTTGATCAGGGCCACCGCCTCATCCAGGGGAAGGGCTTCTTTCCTCGTGTAGAAGGGACGGCCCGTTCCCAGGTATTTCTCAAAGGCCTGCTTCGTATTGCGCACTATCTTCTTCTCTATCATGGCGGCGGCGAAGTGGGGCCGGGCTATCAGGTCCGATTCGGCCTGGCGGCGCACATCCTCGTAGGTGATGTCCCATCCCTGTTCCTTCATCCTGTCCAGTATCCAGAGATTGCGCTCATGGCGCCTCCTCTTGATCTCTTCCATGGCGGTGCTCAGGGTGCCCTTCCAGTCCCGGAGCCCCAGGCCGAGAAGGTGGAACTCCCCGGGATGGAATTCCACTTCTATCTCGATCCCCGGGATGAACCTGAGGTCGCCCTGTTCCGCTTCCCCCTTCGCCTCGTCCAGGCCGTCGGTGGTATCATGGTCGGTTATGGCCAGGGCGGTCAGTCCCAGGGCCCGGGCTTTTCGCACAAGTTCGGCGGGGGACAATGTCCCGTCGGAGCAGATGGTGTGGGTATGCAAATCTATCATTACGGTATAGAATAGACATAATTTATTCAGTTATTCAAGAAAAATATCCGAATAGATAATATAATGAGAGTATGATCAAGGTATATGAGGTCCTATGCCCCCGAAAGCTGTAACCTACAATTCCAATTCCATTGTGTACTTCAAAGGGGACCGTTCCGGCTATGTATACGTTTTGAAATCCGGTCAGATAAGCCTGAGCTATACCGATCTCCAGACTGGTCAGGAAGTGCACGATCTCATTAAGACGGGGGAGTTTTTCGGGGTCAAAGCGGCCCTGGGCGGCTATATCCATGACGAAACCGCCACGGTTCTCGTGGAGTCCCAGGTCCTGCAGTTTTCCGTGGCCGAGTTCGAGGAGCTGGTCTCCCGGAACAAGCGCCTCATTTCCAAAATGCTCCGGGTCTTCTCGACCCAGCTCAGAAGAATCCACAATCAGGTCCAGGATCTCATGGCCAGCGAAACCTCCGCCGATCCGGAGCTGGGCCTGTTCGAGGTGGGCCGTTACTATCAGAAGGAGGGGGACCCCCTCAAGGCGAGGGCCGCCTTCGAAAAATATCTTTCCTACTATCCCAGGGGGACCTATGTGGCGGGGGTTCAGAAGGCAATGAACGAGCTGACCACCTCCTCCTCCAAGAGGCAGACCGCCCTGGAGGAGGATATCCCCTCCCTGTTCATCTGCCGCAAAAAGATGGACCGGGGCGAGTATCAGGATGCCTACAAGGGCCTTTCCCTTCTCTACCGCCACCCGTCCCTCACAGATGAGGAGAAGCCGGAAACGGAGATGCTCCTGGGGATCTGCCTCTTCCAGCTGAACATGTTCAAGGACGCGGCGGCCCAGTTCACCTCCCTGGTGAAAAAGTATCCCCGCCACGGCCAGCTGGACGTCATATGCTACTATCTGGGCCTCTCCTACAGGGAGATGGGCGACCGGGAGAAGGCCCTCGGCTTTCTCACAAAGTCGGTGACAATGCTCAGGGATAACCAGAAGAAAGGCCGCGCCTCGGAGATCCTCCAGGAGCTGAAGGCGGAAGCCCATGTTTGAAGATCTGGCCGTATTCAACCGCTTCGCCTGCACCTTCCAGAAGGAGGAGGTGATCTTCTTCGAACACGAGCCGGGGGACCGTTTTTATCTCATCCAGAAGGGGCGGGTCAAGATCGTCAAGATCATCGGCAATCTGGAAAAGATCATCGACATCCTCAATCCGGGGGAATTCTTCGGGGAGATGGCCATTCTGGAGGAAGCCCCCCGCACCGCTTCCATCATCGCCCTGGAGGAGTGCACCCTCCTGGAGTTCAACCGGGAGAACTTCGCCACCCTTGTGGAGGGAAATCCCCAGATAGGCATCAGCCTCCTGAAGATATTCGCCCGCCGCATCTACGACCAGAAAAGGCGTTTCCAGATACTGACCCTGAACGATCTGGAAGGGAAGGTGGCCGACGTGTTCCTCCTGCTGAGCGAGATGCTGCCCCCGGTCGATTCCTTTGACGACACGGGGGAGAGGGTGCTGGAAGCCACCATAAGCGACATCGCCCACTGGGCGGGAATCCCCACCGACGAATGCAGCCGTATTCTCCATCATTTCCAGGAGAACCGGAAGATTGAGATCGAGCCCCATCGCATAAAAGTCAAGAATATCAATGAGATGAAACGATTCGTCAGTTCCAAGTGGCGCCTTCAGGAGATGAAGGATTCCGGCTGAGATCAGTCCTTGAGAAAGGAAAGTTCCCGCTCTATCTCCCCTTCCGGAATGGTGTTCAGTTCAAGTAGCCTTCTCAGGTGAATCATGCTGTCCAGATCGATGGAATCGAACTTCAGGCCGTAGTAGCCGTCTCCGCTGATATGGACCACATTGCAGCGGGCTTTGATCTTCACATCCGAGTGGGTCAGGAGAATGGTGATATCAAGACCTTTGTTTTTCTGCAGGGTGATCTCCTCGTCCGGATGGATGAGCGTTCCCTTGAGGGATAAATTAACGACCTTGAAGGTTATCGTCTTTCCCGCATCGTTAAAGTACCCGTTGACATAAAAGTCGGTCCGCATAAATTTTCTTTCGTTCTGAACCATGGGTTAATTCTAATCGCCCCGTTTCCTAAAGTCAATGATTAAGGGAAATTCTCATGGAGAATTTGATCCCGAACCGGCGGCAATTGCCTTTTCGGCGATTGTCTCTTATACTGGAGCTGTGGAAGCAATATTGGAAACGGACAAACTGGAAACCCTGAAGAATAATATCCGCTCTGTCATTTATATCGATGAACTGAAACTGGAGTATCTTCTGGCCTCCCTGGTCGCGGGGGGGCATGTCATGCTGGCGGACACCCACGGGGTGGGGAAGACCTCCCTGGCCCGGGCCCTGGCCGGGTCCATAGAGTGGGACACGGTGGAGCAGACCCGGGAGGGGATAGAGATCGATCACTTCAACCGGATCCAGTGCACGGTGGATCTGCTGCCCCAGGATATCCTGGGCTACTCCCGCATCACCGGGACCGGCTACGAGCTCTCCTTTACCAAGGGGCCCATCTTCGCCCACTTCCTTCTCTGCGACGAGATCAATCTGCTCACCCCCAAAACCCAGGGGAGCTTCTTCCAGGTCATGGAGGAGCAGAGCGTGAGCATAGAGGGGAATACCTACCATCTCCCTTCCCCCTTCTTCATCATCTCCACCATGAACCTGAAGGGGGCCCATCTTTTTCCCCTTCCCGCTCCCCAGCTGGACCGGTTCATGCTCCGTCTCTCCCTGGGGTATCCCCGGAACGAGGACGAGATGGCCATCGTCGGCCAGCACGGCAGGCAGGACGGATGGGGCCGGTTCGGACCGGTCATCAAGGCGAGCGAACTGAAGAAGTGGCAGAGCGCGGTCGATTCGGTGGCCATCCATCCGGACATGATCCGCTACATCGTCTCCCTCGTCCGGGCAACCCGGGAGCACGGGGCGGTGGAAACCGGGGCCAGCCCCCGGACCGGCGTCAAGATCTCCCGCATGGCCCGGTCCCTCGCCCTGCTCCGGGGGGAGGAGTACGTCAGCCATGACCTTATCAAGGAGATTTTCCTTCCCTCCACGGCCCACCGCCTGGAACTGAAAGATACGGAGGCCCTCCCCGAGGAGATTCTGGAGGAGATCCTCAAATCGACCCCCGTGCCGGTGGTATCCTGATCCCCATGAAATACTGGCCCCTGTCTCCGGCGGGATCCTTCCTGTTTCTTTCATCCCTGTACCTGGTGGGTACGGGGGTGCCCCGCGGCCAGGGCTATGCCATTTTCCTGGGGGTGTTCTTCCTCCTCTATCTGTCGGGGGTTCTCATACGCATTCTCATCCTGGCCTTCTCCTTCGAAGGGGACCGCTTCCAGTGGCGCCTTTTATGGAATTACGCCGGAACCGGGGGGGGAAGGAAAAATTTCCTTCTCTCCCTGCCCGCCCGCTCCCCCTTCGGGGTGCGCTACCTCTTCCTCTGCCGGGGGATTCTGAGCGACGAAAGGGAGAAACTCTATGCCTTCACTAAACGGGTCCCCTTTGCGCAGGAGAGCCGGAGCAGCCTCGTACTCCCCCTGCCCGGGTCTGTAAGCTGTTCCGGAAGGCTTTATTTTTCCGATCTTTTCGGACTGATCCGCTATCCCCTGACCGCCCGGGAGCACCGTTCCGCCCTCTACCATCCCCCCCTGCTTACGGATCGGGTTTTCCCGCCCCCCTCCGCGGCGGAAAAGGACGAGGAGAACATCAAAAACAGCCCCTCCCAGCCGGAGAAGATCCTCATGCGGGACTATCAGCCCGGCGATCTGGTGCGGGACATCAACTGGAAGGCGAGCGGGAAATTCACCTCCATCTATACGAGGATCGCCCCTGACCTTGAGCGTTCGGTCACCCGCATGGCCCTGATCATTCGCAGCGAAGGGACCCTGGATCTTAAGGAACCGGCGGGAAGCGCCCTTCTTCTGGGACTCAAGTCCCTGGGCGAAACGGTGATCCATACCATGGCGAGGGACTTCCCCGAATGCCGGCTGGAAGTCTACCTGGGGGAGACCCTCTTCCTTCTGGAGGATGAGGAAAAACGGGATGAGTGTCTCGCCCGCATCTCCCGGATGGGCCGGAGGGGTAGGGGCGCTCCGGATCATCTCCCCGATGGGGGAATCGTCTGCACCACACCGGCCGACGGGGATCTGGGTCTTCTGCGGGAAAAATACGGGGACCGGGTTTTCCTCTGCGGATGCCGGGGGGGGCAATCGGAGAGGGGGGAGCCGTTCTACTCCCTGTTCCGGGGCAACGCCCTTCCCCTGGGGGACAGGCTGGCGGGAAGCCTCCTCTCCCTGCGTCCGGAGAAAAGAATCCTCCCCCTTCTCCCCTCCCGTCCCGATTTAAACTGCGCCCTGGAAACGGGGGTGGTCCTGTGGCCCTCTACCTCGTCACCCTGGGAATCGTTTTTCTGGAACCCGCCGTGTCCGTATCCCTGGATCGGATGGGCATGATTCTCTATCTCGTCCTGATTCCCCTGGCCTTCGTTCTGGCCCTTTTGCGGAGGGGGAGGAGATCTCTCCGGTTAGCCCTGATTCTCCCGCTCCCACTCCTTATTCTTTCGGGATTCAACGGGGAGACTCTCCTCGCCCTGATCCTTGTGGCCTATGTCTATCTCTCCACC
>QKAI01000147.1 GCA_003246505.1 Spirochaetaceae bacterium
CGTCCACGGAGACGGCGGGAAGCAGGACGGTGCGGGTGAAATCATCCAGTTCTTCGAAAGTCATAGGGCTTCCTCCACGGGTTCCATCCTAGCACGGAGGAGGAAATATTGTACTAGATGATCTTGTCTTTAATATGGTTTATGTTGCACTGGGAAATCCCTCTTGCAAGGGGGTTTCCCCGGAAGAATCCCAGGATATATGGAAAATCTTGCGATACCGGTTGGACGATTCTTTAACATTCCCCTAACTGAAATAAAACAGGGGGAGGAATATTAAGCAATATTTACAATGTTTTCCTCAATTTTCAGCAAGACGGCGTACCATTTTGGGTATAAAGTTACTAGTATAGCGCGGAGTCCCGACCCGACTTCCCTATAAATAAAAGCGAGGAGAATGTTTATGAAATCATGTCTGAGGTACTGCCTCTATGCGGTTTTGCTTTGTCTCATGGCCACCGCCGGCCTGACGGCAAACGGAAAGGGCGATAAGAGCGGCGCGGCAGCGGCTGCCGCCGACAGCAGCGTTCAGAGGGGCAGCGCGTTCCACGAAGCCCCCATGCTTCACGAAATGGTGGAAGCGGGCACCCTGCCTCCCCTGGCGGAGAGACTTCCCGAGAATCCCTACGTACAGTCGGTGGTCGACGATATCGGCTACTACGGCGGCACCATGAGGCGGGCCTGGAAGGGTCCCAGCGACAAGTGGGGCCCCGCCAAGCTGGCCGAAGAGTTCCTCGTCATGTTCGGTCCCGACGGCAAATCCATTGTCCCCGATGTGGCCGAAAGCTACGAGATACTGGAAAACGGCAAGAAATATGTCTTCCATCTGAGAAAGGGCCTGAAGTGGTCCGACGGGGTGGAATTCACCGCGGAGGACGTGGTTTTCAACTGGGAGCACGTCATACTCAAGGAGATCTATACCAAAGTCAATCAGTGCTTCTTCGTGGACGGCCAGCGCTGTGACGTGAAGAAGGTGGACGACTATACGGTGGAAGTCACCTTTCCCGCCGCTTCCCCCATGTTCCTTCAGAATCTGATCTTCCAGGTGCGGGAGTTCTACAGCCCCGCCCACTACGCCAAAACCATTCTTCCCGAGTTCATCGGCGACGACAGGGCCAACGCCATCGCCAAGGAAGCCGGTTACGCCGATATCAAGAGCTACCTTAAGGATAAGCTCTACTACTTCTGGATCCAGGACGACGTTCCCTCCCTCCGGGCCTGGGTCCCCTCCAATTCCAACAACAGCCAGAGATGGGTCATGACCCGGAATCCTTACTTCTTCAAGGTCGATCCGGAAGGCAACCAGCTCCCCTATATCGACGAGATCGTCCACGAATTCGTGGAGGACAACAGCATCGTGACCATGAAGGGCATCGCCGGCGAGCTGGACATGCAGTTCCGCCATCTGGACGGCGCCTCCGGGGACAACTATACCCTGCTCATGGAAAACCAGGCCCAGGGCGGTTACCGGGTCATCCGGGAAGTTCAGCCCATGGGTAGCGGGGAAACCTTCTATCCCAACCTGTATCACAAGGATCCGGTCCTGAGGAAAATCTTCCGGGACGTCCGCTTCCGGGAAGCCCTCTCCTCCTGCATCAACCGGGAAGAGATCAAGGAGATCGCCTTCAGCGGCTTCGGCGAAGTGCGCCAGGCCTCCCTGGCCCCGGGCATGCCCTACTACTCCGCCTCCTGGGAGAAGGCCTACACCGCCTACGATCCCGCCCTGGCCAACAAGCTGCTCGACGAGATGGGCCTCAAGTGGGACGCGGACCATAAGTACCGGCTGCGCCCGGACGGAAAGGTCTTCGAGATCCTCCTTCAGAACGACCGGACCAACGCGGACGCCATCATCCTCGCCTCCAAGGACATGGAAGCGGTGGGCATCAAGGCCATCGTCAAGACCATGGAGAGGTCCCTCCTGGAAGAGCTCCGGGAGAACAACGACGTGGATATCTATGTCTGGGGCTACGAGGGAGTCAGCTTCCTCATCGACCACTCCTGTATGATCCCCCTGACCCGGCAGCACAACTTCGCCGGCATGGCGGGACGCTATGTCGAGTCCAACGGGGAACTGGGAGAAGCCCCCTACGGGGATCTGGCCACGGTCATCAAGAATTACCAGGAGATCCAGACCACCACGGACCAGGCCAAGGTGGACAGGCTGGCCAAGGAGATCGTCTCCCTGAGCGAGAAGAACCTCTGGGCCATCGGCACGGTGGGTTTGCTGCCCTCCATCGGCGTAGTCAACGGCAGGATGGGCAATGTGGCCGAAGGCCTCAACGACTACGACGCCCTGAGAAACGTGGGAGCCCTCTGGCCCTGGCAGATGTATTACAACAGGTAATCGTCCCCTGACATAATCGAAGTATCTTAAAACGGTCCCCGCCGAGAATTATCCGGTTTTCGGCGGGGATTATTACTATAAAAAAGTATACCGGACAGGTCCCTGCGCCTTATACTGGGGGGACGTTCTGGAGGACAAATGTTAAGTTATATTCTGAGAAGAATCGTCATAATGATTCCCACTCTCATACTCATCTCCTTTC
>QKAI01000513.1 GCA_003246505.1 Spirochaetaceae bacterium
TGCTGGGGCATGCCCATGGGGGGCTGGCCGTAGGGATTCTGCTGGGGCATGCCCATCTGGGGCTGCCCGTAGGGGTTCTGCTGGGGCTGCCCGGCGCCGCCGGCGGGAGAACCGTAGGGGTTCTGCTGGGGCTGGGGGGCGGCGGGTTCCGGAGCGGCGGTCGCCCCCATGAGGGCAGCCAGCTCCCGTATCATATCCAGGGAGAAGAGCTCGTAGACCTGCTGGGCCGGCTTGCCCTCTATGGAGAGATTATAAGTCACCCGGACGAAGGGACTGCCGGGAAGATTCAGCATGGCCTTGGGTTCGCTCTGCCCCTGGGGGGATTCGGTCATGATGCTCCGCCCCACCCGGTCCCCGATCTTGGTCACCGCGGCTCCCGTGATCTGGGAAACCGCTTCGCTGACCGAGGAGATGGCCGTGGCGTCCAGCTCCAGATCGGACTGGCCCATCATGGGCTCGGCGATCTTGAGGGTCGTATCGGGGGTCATGACAAAGAGATGGCCCCCGGAGAAGCCCTCGGTGTAGTCCGCCTTGATCTCAACCACCTCGTCGGGGAGAGTGGAGAGGAAACTCTCCTTGTCCATCACGTCGAACCGGGCGCCCCCCATGGTAACCGTGGTCACCATGATGCCGGAAAGGCTGGCGCTCTGGATCTCGTTCACCTCTTTGAAGAGCTGTCCCAGGACTTCCTTCTCCGAAGCGTTCAGACTGTTGCCGCCCGCGGGTGGAGGGGTGGAGGAACCGCCCATAAGGCTGTCGTCCGTATCGCCGCTTAGCAAAGCATCAATTTCATCTTGGGTAAGAGAGCCGTCACTCATCAGTCTTCTCCTTCGGATACGAGCTCTTCAAACTCGTCCTGGTCAATATCTTCGATTTTCCTCGTCACCTGCACGGCCATGGATTTGCCGACAAGGCCGGGCCGGCATTCGAATTTGGGCCGGTTGCCTATTTTAATACTCAGGGGGTCGTTCACCTTCGTGTTGGAGAGGCGTATCACGTCCCCCTCCCTCAGATTCAGAACGTCCTTCATGGAAACGCTCACCCGCCCTATCTCCGCGGACATGGTGATGCCTATCCCCGCCAGCCGCTCCCGGAGAATGTTCAGGTTCTCCGTGGTGGTTCCCCGGCGAACCGTGGAGTACCAGTACTGGGCGGAGAGCTTGGAAATGATGGGTTCGATGGTCAGATAGGGGATGCAGAAGTTCATCATCCCCTCCACCTGCTCCACCTTGGTTTCCAGGGTGACCAGAACCACCATTTCCGTGGGGGGGACGATCTGGGCGAACTGGGGGTTGGTTTCGATCTGGCCCAGACGGGGCCGCAGGTCGATGACCTGGCTCCAGGCCTCCCGCATGTTCCCCAGGATGCGAACGATGATCGACTCGATAACGGACCTTTCGATCTCCGTCAATTCCCGGGTGATCTTGGAGCCGTCCCCGGTGCCGCCGAAAAGCCGGTCGATGATGGAAAAGGTAATGGAAGGATCGATTTCAAGGATGGCGGACCCCTTGAGGGGATCCATGTTGATGACCGCCAGGGCCGTGGGAGACGGAATGGAGCGTATGAATTCCTCGTAGGTCAGCTGGTCAACGGAGGCCACGTGGACGTGGACAAGGCTGCGCAGCTGGGCCGAAAGGGAGGTGGAGGTGAGACGGGCGAAGGTCTCGTGCATGAAATTGATGGTGCGGATCTGTTCCTTGGAAAACTTGTCGGGGCGGCGGAAATCCCAGATTCGGATGTTCTTCCTGTCCTGAGGCTGCTGGGTTTCCATGGGCTCCGTGTCCCCGGCGGAGATGGCTGTTAACAGCTGATCAATTTCATCCTGGGACAGAACTTCCGTCATATCGCTTCCTACCCTTCTATAATCTGGAATTCCTCAAACACCACGTCCTTGATGACGCCGGTGGAGAGGATTCCGTTAACCATGCTCTTGAGCTCCTCCTTCAGGATCTGCTCCTGGTCGGGCTTAAGTTCGCTCACGGTCTTCTTGCTGAAATAGTTGCGTATCATATCGGTCAGGGGGGCCACCTTGGAGGTCAGCTCCGCCCCCACCGTACTGTTCTTATCCGTCTCATAGCCGAGGAGGACTTTCACGATCACATTGCTCCGCGTGGGATCGTTGGTGGTGGTTCTGATCTGGTTGATGAGGCTGAAGTAGGTATACACCTCGGGCTTTGTCTCATACTCCTGGGAAACGGCGGGGAAATTCCGGGACACGCTGTTCCGGTCCATGATCTTGTAGGTGACCACGCTCACGGTTACCGTGACGATAAGCCCCACCAGTATTCCCACGGCCCAGATAAGGATTCGGGCCAGCCCCTCGGAGAGACCCCGCTTTTTCTTCTCCCCCGTAATGTCCCCGTCCTGAACATCGACCTGGCTTAAATCTAATTCTTCATCACCCATGGGGCTCTCTCCTTAACTGCAAGCGTGATAAAATTTTCCCATTACAAATTTTACCATTTTTTTCACATTTATGCAATTCATATCTGCACCGGCATGTCACAAATGACCTTCGGTCAGAA
>QKAI01000120.1 GCA_003246505.1 Spirochaetaceae bacterium
TCCATTCCCAATCTGGACGGGAGCAAGCTCATCTCCGAATTCAAGAGAATCAGCGAGACTCCCCTTTCGGAACGGATTGACCACCTTACCATGGACCATAGCCGTCTAAATGATATGCTCCTGAAGAAAAAGGGCCTCATTGACCGGGAGGTCGCCCGGGAGGTCTTTCCCATTTCCAAATCCGCCACCCTCATGGCGGGAGTGGCCATGTCGGATAAAAAGAAATTGGGGAGTAGCAGCCTGGAAGAGCTGAAGCTGGTGGTCACCGAGTCTTCCAAAACCATTATCTCCATCGCCGAGGCGATAGGGAACAACCGCCATACCATGAAGGAGTTCTCCTCCCTTGAGGAATTCCGCCAGTCCGATACGGTGGCCCACTGCAGCCGGGTCTTCCATATGTATTCCGATCTTCTCTACTACTACCACAACCTGGTGTCCCGGGAGGATTCCCGCAAGGAGCTCATCGAATCGATCGAGGGCAAATGCGACAGCTACTACCGGTTCTACCACTCCTTCATCCCCCACAAGAAGATGTCACGGATCAGCGATGTCTTCGAAGGGTCCCTGCCCTTCCTGAGCAAGGAGGAGATCACAACCCTCTCCCTGGCGGCGGCCTACCATGACCTGGGAAAGATCGTCCGGCTGGACTATTACGAGAGCGACAGGCCCCGGGATGACACCATTATTGAGCAGCACCCCTACGAGATTTTCGAGATGCTCAATCTCATCCCCAACGACAGAAGCATCGCCCTTACAGCCAGCATGCACCACGAAATGTACGGGGGAGGCTACGGCCCCTACGCCTCCCTGGGGGGAACCTATTTCGCCACCCACCCCGGGGAGAACATCAACCATATTATCACCAACGACATCACCCCCGTGCTCCAGGACGAGAAGGCCTACATCCCCGGTTACTTTCCCGCGAAATTCCTGGAAATCTGCGATATCTACGACGCCCTGCACAACAAGCGGGGGTACAAGACGGCCAAGCCGGTCAGCTCCGTGCTCACCATCATGGGGGAGGACTTCTTTAATCCGGACAGGCTGAAAGTCACCATGGAGGAGCTGGAAGACCTGTGCTTCGGCAAGAAGTACTGGAGCAGATACTACATAAGGGATCTGGACGGCTCCCTCTACGGGATCAAGCCCTACGCCAAGCATACCATAGCCCATGACCTGGAATCCCTCTTCCCCCGGGTGAAGCCCTACATCGGCCTGGGGAAAAAGATGAAGACCCTTCCCAGAAGCGTCAAGGCGACCATCCTCGCCTACCAGGCCCTCCTGCGCATGCAGAACAAGATCATACGCAATCCGGGCATGCTCGATCCCATCCTTTTTGACATTTTCATCGACTATATTTCCCGTATCGAAGAGAAGGACTATTCCCACTTTAAATACGGCGCCGCCTGATAAAACACTACACAAAACCTAGAAAAAGTATTATTTTAAAGTCACCTGAACCATAAAGAGGTAAAAATGGCTAAAAAAGACCTTGTGGGCGGTTCTCTCTGGGACAACTACTCCCGGCAGGTGGCCGACCGAATGAATAATCCCCGCAACCTGGGGGAAATCACCCAGGAGGAGGCGGACCGGCTCAATGCCAAGCTGGTCGTCGCCGACTGGGGGGCCGAATCCTGCGGCGACGCGGTGCGCCTCTACTGGGCTGTGGAAAGGGACACGGACAGAATCGTCAAGGCGACCTTCAAGAGCTTCGGCTGCGGGACCGCCATTGCCTCAAGCGATATGATGGCGGAGCTCTGCCTGGGGAAAACGGTGGATGAGGCGGTGCTGATAACCAACCTGGACGTGGAGAAATCCCTCCGGGACGATCCAGACACCCCCGCCGTCCCCCCCCAGAAGATGCACTGCTCCGTCATGGCCTACGACGTGATCAAGCAGGCCGTGGCCATCCATAAGGGCATAGACAGGTCATCCCTGGAAGAGGAGGAGATGGTCTGCGAGTGCGCCCGGGTGACCCTGGGAACCATTCAGGAAGTGATACGCCTTAACGACCTTAAGACGGTGGAGGAGATTACCGCCTACACCAAGGCGGGGGCGTTCTGCAAATCCTGCGTCCGGCCCGGGGGCCATGAATCGAGGAAATACCACCTCGTTGACATTCTGCGGAACACCCGGGAAGCCATGTCCCGGGAGAAGGCGGAGCAGGAAGCCCTGAAGCCGCAGTTCTCCTCCATGAGTCTCTTCCAGAAGGGCAAGGCCATCGAAGCATTCCTTGACGCGGAAGTACGTCCCCTCCTCCAGAACGACGGGGGCAATATGGAGATCACCGACCTGAGGGAGGACGGGGATAGCCTTATCGTCGCCATCGCCTACCAGGGGGCTTGCATGGGCTGCGCCAGCGCCACCACGGGCACCTTCAATTTCATTGAGAACGCTCTGAGAGAGAAGGTGAGCGAATCCATTGTGGTGACCATGTAGGTCCCCCCATGATAGAGTACGTCTACGAAAGTAATATCGATGACAGGGTACTCGACCGGGCCGACCGGATCCTCAAGTCCGACGGCCTGGTGGCGTTTCCTACCGATTCCAGCTGGGCCATCGCGGGAAGCGTCAATTCAAAGGATGCCATAGAAAAACTAAAGAAGCTCAAGGGGGGCCTCAAGAACTATACCCTGAGCATGATCTGCCGGGACATCTCCCAGATGAGCGACGTGGCCAATATCACCACCCCCCAGTTCAAGCTGATAAAAAGGCTCACCCCGGGGGCTTATGTCTTCATTCTCCCCGCCCGCAACCACATAGAGAAAGTGGTGAACATGAAGCGGATGGAGATAGGCCTGCGCATACCCGACAGCCCCATCCCCCTGGCCCTGGTGGAGAAACACGGCTCCCCCCTCTTTTCCATCACCGCCTGCCGGGAGATGAACAACAAGGAGTGGTGGGATTACAAATTCGCCGAGGAGCACCTCTTCGAGAACGGCTGGGAGCTGGAGGATATCCGGGACGTGGACATGATCATCGACACCGGAGAGGCCCAGGAGAAGTACCTGACCACGGTGATCCGCCTGACCGGAGAGGAGGAGGAGATCATCCGCGAGGGACACGGCCCCCTTCTCTGACGCTCCTTTCATCGAAATTACAAAACTGAAACTTGTGTAATCTCCTATTGTCTGTTATCATTTTTTGCGTTCACAATTCACATACAGATATAGGAGGCTCCTTTGATTAAGGCTGAGAATCTTACCAAGAGCTACGGCCGGCATCTGGCTGTCGACAACATAAGCTTTTCCATAGAGAAGGGAGAAGTGATCGGGTTCCTGGGACCGAACGGCGCCGGAAAAAGTACCACCATGAACATGATGTGCGGCTGCCTGGCCCCGACGGAGGGAAAAATCACCATCAACGGCATCGACATCATGGACGAGCCGGAGGAAACCCGCAAGTACGTGGGCTATCTGCCCGAGCAGCCTCCCCTCTACTTTGAAATGACCGTCACCGAGTATCTGAAATTCGTGGGGGAGCTGAAAAAGGTCCCCAAGAAGCAGATCAAAGAGGATATAGACCGAATCGTCAATCTGGTGAAGATCGCCGACGTGAAGCACCGGCTCATCCGCAACCTCTCCAAGGGATACAAGCAGCGGGTCGGCATCGCCCAGGCCCTCATGGGAAATCCCCCCATCCTGGTTCTGGACGAACCCTCCGTGGGGCTGGACCCCAAGCAGATCATAGAGATCCGCAACCTGATCAACGAGCTCAAAAAGGACCACACCCTCATCATAAGTTCCCACATCCTGCCGGAGATATCCGCCGTCTGCGACCGGGTGCTTATCATCAACAAGGGGGTCATAGTGGCTTCCGATACCCCGGAGAACCTCTCCCGGAGACTCACCGGATCGGACAAGGTCTACCTGCGGATCCGGGGGGATGAGGCCGCCGTGAGGGAGGCCCTGTCCGGAATCACGTCGGGAGACAGAATCACCGTCGCCCCCTGCCAGGACGAGGACGCCCTGGAAGTGACCCTGGAAGCGGAGGGGGAGGAGGACATAAGGGAGAAGGTCTTCTTCGCCCTCTCCGGCGGCAGGCTTCCCCTGCTCCAGATGCGCCCCCTGGAGATGAGCCTTGAGGACATCTTCCTGAATCTGACCACCGTGGAGGAGAACGCGTAATGCTGGCCGTACTGAAAAAAGAGTTCAAGACCTATTTCATAACCCCCGTGGGATACATTTTCATGGGACTGTTCCTCCTTATCGCGGGGATCACCTTTACAACGGGAAACGTCTTCTCCATGAGCGAAGACTACGCCAACGGCACCCTGAGCGGTCTCATCATCGTCTTCGTCCTGGCCATTCCCCTCCTCACCATGAGGATCTATACGGAGGAACAGCGCCAGAAGACGGAGCAGCTGCTCCTGACGGCGCCGGTTCCCACCTGGCAGGTGGTGCTGGGCAAGTTCTTCGCCGCCTGCCTGCTCTTCGGACTGACTCTGGTCGTCACGGTGATCTTCCCGGTCATCCTCTCCTTCCACGGAAGAATGGAGTGGGCCGTGATCATCGGCTCCTATATCGGCTTCTTTCTCCTGGGCTGCGCCTTCACCTCCATCGGGGTGTTCGTCTCCTCCCTGACCGAAAGCCAGGCCTCGGCGGCCATCATTACCCTCTTCCTGGTCCTCATCACCTGGATGATCGACTTCATAGCCGGCTACATGCCCCAGAGCAATCTTTCCGGCATCATCTTCGCCGCGGCCATCGCGGTGATCTTGGGGCTCCTGGTGTACAACTCCTCCCGGAACCTCACCGTCTCGGGACTGGTCATCCTGGGGGGCCTCCTCATCGCGGGGGCGATTCTCCTGATCCGAAGGGAGGTCTTCACCAGCCTGATCACCAAATCCCTGAACTGGTTCTCCCTCACCTCCCGGTTCTACAACTTCCCCCGGGGCATCCTCAAGCTGTCCGACATCGTCTACTACCTCTCCTTCTGCGGTTTCTTCGTTTACCTGACCAGCAGAAAAATCGAAAAGAAGAGATGGAGCTAAGCCATGAAATTATCCTTTAACTTCAAAGCGAAACAGGCCGCCATGGCCACGGTCTCCCTCATACTCATCATTGCGGGAGTAATCATCCTCAACCTCATCGTGGGCAAACTGCCCGCCCAGTGGGACATGACCAAGAAAAAGCTCTACTCCCTGACCGACGATTCGAAGACCGTCATCGGGAGCCTGAATCAGGAGATTACCATCTACGCCCTTTTCCCCGCGGGACAGGAGGCGGACGACATCATGGAGGTTCTGAATCTCTACGGGGCGGCTTCGAAGTTCATCACCGTGAAGACGGTGGATCCGGACCGCAACCCGGGCCTCCTCAAACGCTTCCAGGAAGAGGAGAATGCGGAGCTGACCAAGGGCTCCCTGGTGGTCTTCACGGACAACTACTTCAAGGTGATCAACTACATGGACATGTACGACACCAGCCTCAACCAGCAGGGTCAGATGCAGGTCTTCGGATTCGCCGCGGAGCAGCGGGTCACCTCCGCCCTGGCCTACGTGAACACCGGGTACAGCCCCCGGGTCGTGGAGATCTCCGGGCACTACGAGAACACCCTGGAGGAGATCGGCCTCAAGGGGGCGGTGGAAAAATCCAATTTCCAGGTGGGGGACGTGAACCTGCTCCGGGACGGGGGCATTCCCGCCGGCGCCGACGTGGTTCTCCTCAACTCGCCCAAAACCGATTTCAATCCCCAGGAGATAGCCTACCTCAAGGCCTATCTGGATCAGGGGGGCCATATTTTCGTAGCCCTGGACCTGACCCAGGATCCCCTGGTAAATCTGTATGACCTCCTCACCGACTACAACATTGTGGTTCAGTACGGGGTGACCCTGGAAAAGGACACCACCCGCCAGCTGCCGGGAAGCGGCAACAATCCGGTCTTCTTCGCCCCCGCTGTGAAGGAGCACGACATCACCGCTTCCATTCGGGAAAACGACCTGGATCCCTTCTTCGCCTACGCCATGGGCCTTGGCACCACGGAGAGCATGATCCGGAACATCAAGGTGGAGCCCCTCATGACCTCATCGGCCAGGTCCTTCCTTCGCACCGATCTGAACGACGGTTCGGAGAACATGACCGCCGCCGATGTGCCCGGACCGGTCACCGTGGCCGCCGCGGTCTACCAGACCAGCCGGGACACGGGATTCCCCGAGGGGATGAAAATGGTCCTCATCACCAGCGGGACCTCTCTCACGGTCATGCCCGGACTGGGGCAGATCAAGGCCAACTCGGACTTCTTCGTCGATTCGATCAACTGGCTGAGCGACCAGGAGGACAGCGTCAACATCAAGAGCAAGAGCCTCTATAAGCTGCCCCTGCAGATGAACGCGGTCAACGCCTGGATCTATGCGGCCATCGCCATCATCCTGATACCCCTTCTCGTGGCGGCGGCCGGCTTCATCGTACTCATCAGGAGGAAGAACCTCTAATGAAGAAACGGACCAAACAGCTTATCGCCGCCGCCGGGGCGGTGGTCCTTCTTTCCGGGGTGTTCCTCGCCTCCTCCCTTTCGGAGAAGAAGAAGGCCGCCGAAGCGGCCGCCGCGAAGGAAGCGGAGAGGGCCGCCGCCCAGGAGGATTACGAATTCGTCAAGTTCATCACCATCCCCTCCGAGGAGATGGTGAGGATAGAAATGGATTTTCCCGGGGAGAAGGTCGTCCTGGAAAGGGAGGGGGAGGACTGGAAAATGACAACCCCGGCCTACGATACGGTCCAGAGCGCCGTGAACAGGGCCGCCGCATCCATCTCCGGGGTGGGCTCCTCCACCCTGGTTGAGGAAAATGTCTCCGACTGGTCCGTCTACGGCCTGGGACCGGAGGCGGGACGCACCAGGGTGACCTCCGCCGACGGGAAACAGGAAACCCTTGTCTTGGGGGACAAAACCCCCACGGGCAGCGGCTACTACGCCAGCCCCGAGGGGAACCCCAACGCCTACCTGATGTACCCCTATTCGGCGGAAAATCTCATGCCCGACGTGGACGGTCTCCGGGACAGGAGCCTTCCCCAGATAGACCTGCAGAAGCTCTCCTACGTCAAGGCGGAGGGGGAGAAGACCATGGAGCTGGTTCCCTACCATGAGTTCGAGGCCTTTTCCAACAGCTTCTCCTCCCTCCTCATGGTTCAGCCCTACGATCAGCCCAGCGGCATCAGCATGGACAGGATGGGACGGTTCTTCGAGGCCATGGCCGCCAACCCCCTGGGGAAGATGAGCTTCGTGGACGGGTACGACTCCCTCGCATCCCTGGGGCTGGACGAGAAATCCGCCAGGAAAATCAGTTACCGCGATTCGGATAACAACTCGGTCACCCTCCTGGTGGGGAAGGCCGTCTCCCAGGAGGAATTCGTGAACAGCTCCGAACAGCCGGGGCAGTACATGGGCATCCTGGGGCCCCGGGCGGAGTACTACGCCATGCTCCCCGGGGGGAAGGACGTTTTCACCGTCTCCGGCGCCTGGGCGGGCCTGGTGGAAGCGGACCCCTTCACCCTCCGGGACAGTTTCGTCCGCCTGATCAATATAGACGATGTGGAGTCCTTCTCCTTCTCTTTCAAGGGCAAGACCTGGGGGGGGCGGATCGAACGGGAAGGCGAAGGGGATGAGACGAGGGAGACCTATTTCCTTGACGGGGAGCCCGCCGAGGAGGATCTCTTCAAGGACACCTACCAGGACTGTCTCTATCTCATGTACGAGGGTGAGGCCGATCCCTCCTTCAGGCTCCCTAAAATCGCCCCCGAGGCGACCCTGCGCTACATCGGCACGGAGGAGCACGGCGGAACGACCCGGGCCGATTTCTATCCCTACGACAGCCAGTATTACATCGTCAGCGTGGACGGGCAGAAGGCGGAATTCCTTGTAGGCCGTTACCAGCTGGAGGATGTGGTGAAAAACCTGCAGTCCCGAAAGTAGGAACGACGAGGGCCCGATTCCCCTGGGAATCGGGCTTTTTTTTCCTACCGGGGCGTAGGGTATTGAAAAAAATCCCCACATAACCTATTGTAATTTCCTATTCATCATTTAAAAAAATAAGGAATTACCCCTGTGGAAAGCAGACATCTTAAAAAAAGATCCTTTGCCCGCCCCCTCATCATCATGTCCATGTCCCTTCTGACCCTGGCCTTTGTCCTGCAGACCGTATACATCGTGGGAATCATCCGAAGGGAGCTGAAATCCATTCAGGAAGACCATTACGCCATTATTACGAAATCCTTCGCCGATATGCTGGAGCTGGAGGTTCGCGGGAACGAGCACCAGCTGGAGGGATTCGCCGAGGCCCTTTCCATAATGGAGAATGCCTCACGCCTCGACTATGAGAAGTTACTGAACCGGGTTCAGAACAGCAACCGCTACTTCGAAACGGTATTCTTCACCGATCCCTCGGGAAAGGTGATATACTCCCCGGACAAGGGATTTGCGGGGACCGATTTGTCCGCCCGGGAATACTTCATAGCCCTGTCGGAGGGGGGCAGGAAAACCTTTACCACCGCCCATGCCCTCAGATCCGAGGCCACCGGCAACATCACCATCGTCCATGGGGCCAGGGTGACCCGGAACGGCGAGCTGGCCGGGATTCTGGGAGCCAGCCTCAATCTGACCCTCTTCGGGGAGGAGCTCCTCGTTAAAAAGAAAATCGGCGAGACCGGACAGGTCATGGTAATGGACGGGGACGGCCTGTTTCTCATACATCCCGATGAGGACATCCGCTTCTCCCAGGCGTCGGAACTGAATCCCCTTTTCGGGGAGATCATCGCCGGGGAGGAGTACGAACAGTACAGGGATTACACTCTGGGGGGAACCGGAAAGCAGGGGTTCTTTGTCCGCATGGCAGGTCTGGAGTGGGTCATCGGCCTCTCCGTGGATCGGGGGGAGGCCTTTTTCCTGGCCGACTCGGTGCTCATGAGATTCATTATCTCCAACGCTGCCATGATTCTGATCACAAGCTGTTTCATCTTCTTCTACATAAGAAAAAATCTGGTGGCGAAGGTCCGGAGCCTGGAGTATCTCATGGCCCGGGCATCGGAGGGGATACTGACGGATCAGGGCCGGGTCTCCGGGAGGGATGAGATAGCGGAAATGGCGGGGAACCTCAATACCCTTCTGGACTCCCTGCGCCGTTTCTTCTCCACCTTGAACAGCAGCATCGGCGCCCTGGAAGGGGTGGGGACAGACCTCTCCGCCAACATGGAGGAAACCGCCTCAGCGGTTAATCAGATAAGGGTGAACGTGGAGAGTTCCCTGGTCCGGATAGACCAGCAGGGACAGAGCGTCCTCACCACCGCGTCGGCGGCGGAGCAGATGGCCCGGAACATCAGTTCCCTGGAGGGGAATGTGGAAAGGCAGAACGAGAGCATTGAGCAGGGCTCCTCCGCGGTGGAAGAGATGATATCCCGGATACGGGAGGTTTCCGCCTCCACGGAGAGTTCGGAGCGGCTTATGACCACCCTGTCCGCCTCCTCCGTAAAGGGGCAGGAGAAAATCCGGGGAGTATCCCTTCAGGCGCAAACCATTGCCGGCCAGTCCCAGGAACTGACGGAGGCGAATAATCTGATATCAGGCATAGCGGCCAGAACCAATCTTCTGGCCATGAACGCGGCGATAGAAGCGCGGCCCATGCGGGTGACGCGGGACGGGGCTTCGCCGTGGTGGCCGACGAGATACGAAACCTGGCGGAACAGTCCACGAAGCAGTCCGCCCAGGTCAGGAATACCATCAAATCGATAGGCGGCAGCATAGGGGAGATTGTGGCCGGGTCCCGGGAATCCCTGGAGGCCTTCAACGAGATCCGGGTCCATGTGGAGAATATGGAGAGCATCACCCGGGAGATCAGGAACGCCATGGAGGAACAGGTCTCCGGCAGCTCCCAGGTAATGGACTCTCTGCACAGGCTCAGGGCGGCCAGCTCCGAGGTCAAGGCCGGTTCGGACGAAATGGGAGCGGGCAACGGGAATATCCTCAGGGCGATAGGTGATCTCACCCGGATTTCGGAGGAGGTCTCCATGGCCATAAGGGAGATCAACAACGGGATGGAAGAGATAAACGGGGCTGTCGTCTCCGTGGCCGGTCTGACCGTGACGAACAGGGACAGCATAGAGGAAGTAAAGCGGGAAGCCTCCCGGTTTGTCACCAATAATGAAGGGGATAGGCTTTAAAAAATCAAAAACTGCCCTTTTCTTAGCGATTCAGAAGAACTATACTTGTAACATGGTACGAGCAAATCCAGAAAAAGTCGGTTTTGACGGATCCAAGCTATCCCGCCTGGATAAACTGTTTCACTCACTTGTAGGAAGCGACAGCGCCAGGAAGGAGATCCCCGGCATGGGGCTCCGCATCATGCGCCGGGGCATAATCGCCTTTGACAACTGTTACGGTTTCGCCGACCAGGAGAACCTGATCCCCATGACCGAGGATACGGTGGTGCGCATCTATTCCATGAGCAAGCCCATCGTTTCCGCCGCCGCCCTGACCCTTTACGAGCGGGGTGCCTTCTCCCTGGCGGAACCGGTGAAGAAGTACATTCCCTCCTTTGAATCGCCCCGGGTCATCAAGAGCCAGGAAGGGGACGGCTCCGATACGGTGGCCGCCGAATCGGACATCACCATCGGGCAGCTCTTTACCATGACCTCCGGCCTTTCCTACGGAAACAATCCGAAGGAAGACAAGGTGGACAGGCTGTACGAAGAATACTTTGATAAATTGGAGAAACCCTTTTACGAGTTGACCACGGAGGAACTCGTGGACCGGCTGGCCCGGTTTCCCCTGGCCTTTCAGCCGGGAACCGATTACCGCTACAGCTGGTCCATCGATGTGCTGGGACGGCTGATAGAGGTCCTCTCCGGCCGGTCCCTGGGGGATTACCTGGAGAGCGAACTCTTCATACCCCTGGGCATGAACGATACGGGATTCAGCGCGAACCGGGAACAGATGACCCGCTTCGCCGGCCTGTACGACTACTCCGGAGAGGAACGGGTCAAAAGGGAGGGGGATATTCCGGCGGGCATGAAACCGGTCCTGGAAATGGGCGGCGGGGGCCTCCTCTCCACCATGAACGATTACACCCGATTCTGCGAGATGCTCAGAAACCGGGGGTCCTTTGAGGGGGCGGAGATTTTGAGCCGAAAAACGGTTCAGCTCATGTCCTCCAACCACCTGGAAGGACAGGCCCTGAAAAGATTCACCAACGGTTCCAAGCGGGGATACGGCTACGGACTGGGGGTTCGCAGCCTTCTGAATCCCGCGAAGGCCGGGATAAATGGATCGGTGGGAGAATTCGGCTGGGACGGGGCCGCCAGCACCTGGATGATGATAGACCCCGTCGAGGATATGACGGCCCTTTTCATGATCCAGGCATTCCCCTTCGACTACCACGGTCTGCATAAGAAATTTATGCAGCTGATCTATTCCGCTCTCCGCTAGGCGGACAGCAGCCTGCTTAACTCCTCCTTCAGCTCCTCCGGAGTGACAGAGGGGGAGAAGCGGGCCGCCACATGCCCCTCCCGGTCAACGAGGAATTTACCGAAATTCCACTTGATATCCGTGGGACTTTCATAGGAGACATAGGCCTTCACCTTCTCCTCAAATCCGTCGGAGGCTTCATTCTTCCTGTCCACGGGGGCTTCCTTCCTGAGCCACTTGTAAAGGGGCTCCGCCTTTTCCCCGTTCACATCAATCTTGGAAAAACGGTCGAATTTCGTCTGATAGTTCAGCTGGCAGAATTCCTCTATGCCCTGATTATCCTCAGGGGCCTGGTTCAGGAACTGATTGCAGGGGAAGTCCAGAACTTCCAGCCCCTTCTCCCGGAGGTCCTCGTAAACCCTTTCAAGGGCTTCATACTGGGGGGTCAGACCGCACTTCGTCGCCGTATTGACCACCAGAAGAACTTTTCCCCTATATTTTTCCAGGCTGACCGGATTGTCCCTGTTATCTTTAACGGTAAAATCATAAATTGTCATGATATGTCTCCTTTTATATTTTATACAATTATATTTCGCTCAATACATAAAGTCAAGGGATTTGAAGAAAATCAAAAAAACTGTGAATTTTTTCCCGAATCACGGGTTGACATTTTCCGCCTGCAATGTTATCCATACTTATCGATATATATTTATCGATATAAAAAGATTCAAAAAAACCACTGGAGGCTTATCATGGCAGTGAAGGAAAAGGTAACCAACCCCAAGGAACTGGAAGCTCTTATAGAAAGAGTCGAAAAGGCCCAGAAAGCCTACTCCCGTTTCACCCAGAAACAGGTGGATGAAATCTTCCGCCAGGCGGCCATCGCAGCCAATGACGCCCGGATTTCTCTGGCCAAGGAAGCGGCGAGGGAGACCGGCATGGGCATCGTGGAAGACAAGGTCATTAAGAACCACTTTGCCTCGGAATACATTTTTCATCAATACAAAGACACCAAGACCTGCGGCATCATAGAAAGGGACACCACCTTCGGCACCATCAAGGTCGCCGAGCCCGTTGGGATTCTCTGCGGTATCATCCCCACGACCAACCCCACCTCCACGGCCATATTCAAGGCGCTCATCTCCCTCAAGACAAGAAACGCCATCATATTCAGCCCCCACCCCAGAGCCAAGGGCTGCACGGTCAACGCGGCCCGGGTCGTTCTGGAAGCGGCGGTCAAGGCGGGAGCCCCCGACGATATCGTGGGATGGATCGACGAACCCTCCATAGAGATGACCAACCAGCTCATGACCCATCCCAAAATCAATATGATCCTGGCCACGGGCGGTCCGGGCATGGTCAAGGCGGCCTACTCCTCGGGCAAGCCCGCCGTCGGCGTGGGAGCGGGAAACACCCCCGCCCTGATCGACGAAACGGCGGACGTGAAGATGGCGGTCAGCTCCGTCCTCATGAGCAAAACCTTCGACAACGGCGTGATCTGCGCTTCGGAGCAGTCCATGGTCGTCCATAAGGACATCTACGAAGAGGTGAAGCAGGAACTGCAGGAAAGGGGCGCCTACATCCTGAACAAAACGGAGAAGCCCAAAATCGCAGAACTGATACTGGATCCCAGGAGGGGCACGGTCAACCCGGCCATCGTGGGCCAGTCCGCCGCCACCATCGCAGGCCTGGCGGGACTCAAGGTGGACATCAAGACTAAGGTCCTCATCGGGGAAGTCAAGGATATCGATCATAAGGAACCCTTCGCCCACGAAAAGCTCAGCCCCTGCCTGGCCCTTTACAAGTGCAAGGACTGGGAAGAGGGCGTGGACATGGCCCGCCGGCTGGTGGAACTGGGCGGCATCGGCCATACCTCGGTCATCTACACGGATCCCATGAATACGGACAGGATCGATTACTTCGGCAACATCATGAAGACAGGGCGCATCCTGGTGAACATGCCCTCCAGCCACGGAGCCATCGGCGACCTGTACAACTTCAAGCTGGCCCCCTCCCTTACCCTGGGATGCGGCAGCTGGGGGGGCAACTCGGTCAGCGAGAACGTGGGCGTCAAGCATCTTATCAATGTCAAAACCGTGGCGGAAAGGAGAGAAAACATGCTCTGGTTCAAGGTCCCTTCCAAGATCTATCACAAATACGGCTGTCTGCCCATCGCCCTGCAGGACCTGAAGGGCAAGAAGAAAGCCTTCATCGTCACCGACTCCTACCTCTACGGCAACGGCTACGTGGACAAGATAACCACCGTACTGGACGATCTGGGCATCGACAGCCAGTGCTTCCACCAGGTCAAGCCCGACCCCACCCTTTCCACCATCAACCAGGGCCTGGAGATGGTGAACGCCTACCAGCCGGATATCATCATCGGCCTGGGCGGCGGCTCCCCCATGGACGCGGCCAAGATCATGTGGCTCCTCTATGAGAATCCGGACGTGAAGTTCGAGGGCCTGGCCCTGCGCTTCATGGATATCATGAAAAGGATCTACAGCTTCCCCGAAATGGGCAAAAAGGCCATGATGGTGGCCATCCCCACCACCAGCGGCACCGGGTCCGAAGTGACCCCCTTCAGCGTGGTCACCGACGACAGGACCGGGTTCAAATACCCCATCGCCGACTACGCCCTGACCCCGAACATGGCTATTATCGACGCGGAGCTTGTGATGAATATGCCCAAGGGCCTGACCGCCGCCAGCGGCATAGACGCGGTGACCCACGCCATCGAGTCCATAGCATCGGTCATGTGTACCGACTATACCATAGGCATCGCCCTGGAATCCCTGCGGATACTCTTCAAGTACCTTCCCGACGCCTATGCCGAGGGTCCGACCAACAAGAAGGCCCGGGAGAAGGTGCACAACGCCGCCGCCATGGCCGGCATGGCCTTCGCCAATGCCTTCCTGGGAATCTGCCACTCCACGGCCCACAAGCTGGGCGCGGCCTTCCACATCCCCCACGGCGTGGCCAACGCCCTGTTGATCAACCAGGTCATCCGGTTCAACGCCAATGACAACCCCACCAAGCAGGCCGCCTTCGCCCAGTACGAGTATCCCTCCGCCATCAGCCGGTATGTGCGCATCGCCGACTACCTGGGCCTGGGAGGCAAAACGGAGATGGAGAAGGTGGACAATCTGGTGAGGGCCATCGACGACCTGAAGGCCAAGCTGAACCTGCCCGCATCCATCAAGGAAGCGGGAGTGGACGAGAAAGCCTTTATGGCCCGGATCGATTCCCTCTCCGAGGAAGCCTTTGACGATCAGTGCACCGGCGCCAATCCCCGGTACCCCCTGATCGGAGAGATCCGTCAGATCTACCTGAATGCCTACAACGGGGTGGATGCGGCGGTCAATTAACCGAATAGAAACCCAAAACCAAACCCGAAACCGGGGCCGGTCCGTCAGGGCCGGCCCATTTTTTGCTTGTCCAAATCCCCGGGAAGGGCTATCCTTTCCTCAAGGAGTATCGCCATGAAGAAAATTGTTCTGCTTGCCTTCGAGGGGAAGGAGATGTGCTTTCTCCATGTTCTGGCCAACGCCCTGGACATGGAAGAGAAGGGCTACGATGTGAAGATCATTCTCGAAGGGGCTGCCACGGCGACGGCGGCCGCCATGGGGCAGATCGGCCATACCTTTTACGATCTCTATTCCCAGGTGAAGGGCAAAGGCCTGATCGACTGCGCCTGCAAGGCCTGTTCCATGAAAATGGACGCCTCCAAGGAGCTGGAGAAACAGGGCATCCCCTTCCGGGGGGAGATGATGGGCCACCCCTCTCTGGCGGATTACATGGACAGGGGGTACGAGGTGGTCACCTTCTGACCCGGCCCAGGACCTCCCGGACCTTATCCCCCAGTACATCCCTGGTAAAGGGTTTGCTCAGGAAACTGTAACCCTCCTCCAGAAGACCCTTCTGGGATATCACATCGTCCGTATACCCGGAGATAAAGAGGCAGGGGATGTGGGGAAGAATCTCCCTGATACGCCTAAGGGCGTCCCGGCCGTTCATTTCCGGCATGATGACGTCGGTTATCAGAAGATCGATCCGGTCCCCCTTCCCGCACCGCTGGATGGCTTCGCCCGCCGATGTGAAGGGCAGGACCCCGTACCCCAGGGCCTCCAATTGCCGGGTGATCACCCCGATGAGCGCTTCTTCATCCTCCACCAGAAGAATGGTCTCCCTCTCTCCCTCCCTCTCTTCCGATTCCCTGGGGGGCCGGTCTTCCCCGGATTCGCCCTCCCCTTCCCCGGTCCGGGGAAAGTACACCGTAAAAACGCTCCCCTCCCCGGGGACGCTGGAGACATGGATGCCGCCCCGGTGCTGCTCCATGATGCCGAAGACCGTAGCCAGTCCCAGACCGGTGCCCTTTCCCCTCTCCTTTGTCGTATAGAAGGGCTCGAATATATGCTCCCGAATTTCCCGGGACATGCCCTGCCCCGTATCCCGGACCCGGAGCAGCACATAATCCCCGGGGAGGAGGCCACCGTTCTCCCCGCAGAAATCCTCCTCAAGGGTAACGTTTCCCGTTTCGATTTCCACGCGCCCTATGTCCTCGATGGAATCCCCCGCGTTGACGCAGAGGTTGGCCAGGATCTGATCCACCTGAACCGGATCGGCTTTGATGGGCCATAAATCCTCACCGGGAGTCCAGGTCAGCTCGATATTTTCGCCGATCAGACGGCGCAGGAGCTTGAGGAGGGAGGAGACGGATTGGTTCAGATGGACGATCCGGGGTGAGATGGTCTGCTTCCGAGCGAAGGTCAGGAGCTGGCGGGTCAGGTTTTCCGAACGCTCCGCCGCATTCAGGATCTCCTTCACATACTCCCGCCGCCGGTCGCCCTCGGGCAGTTCGTCCATGAGAAGATCCGACTCCCCCAGGATGACGCTGAGCATATTGTTGAAATCATGGGCCACCCCGCCGGCCAGTCTGCCTATGGATTCCATTTTCTGGGCCTGATTCAGCTGGTCCCTCAGATTCGTCCGTTCCGATATGTCCCGGCCGATCCCCAGAACCCCTATGATCTTCTCCTCCCCCGCCCTTCTGTCGCACATGGGGGCCTTGATCGTCTCTATCAGTTCCCGGTGATGCGGGGAGATCCTCCGGTTGTCCGTGACGAAGACAACCGTTCCCCCCTTCTCCATCACTTCCCGGTCGTAGTTCTCAAAATCCCGGGCCAGGGTTTCGGGGAAGTGGTCGTAATCGGTGGTGCCGATGATCTCATCCACCCCCTTGCCCAGATGGCCGGCGAATTTGGCATTGCAGGAGAGGTAGACGCCCCGGGTATCCTTGAGCCAGATGTAGTCGGGAATGGTGTCGAAGAGGGCGCTCAGGAAAGCCTTCCCCCTCAGAGCCTCCTCTCGCGCCCTTTCCAGATCCTCCGCGGCCTCCCGCTGCCGCCTCAGGATGCGGGCGATGATCATGGCGAAGGTCAGGGAGAAGAGCAGGAAAACCAGCCGGTTAAAGAGATTGGCAACGGGGATATCCCGGGCGAAATAGTCGGCGAACGCTCCCCCCTCGGGCCGGGCGAGGGCAAAGAAAAGGGAATCGATGAACCAGTAGGCGCAGCCCATGAGGAGGGAGAGACCGGTCAGATAGGCGGTTCTTCTCTGATCCGCCAGAGGTTTCAGCCGGAAGAAGGCCCGAACCCCGTTGAAGTTGAGCAGGGTATCCGCCAGTAGCAGGAGAACCAGGGCGACGGCGGCTTCCTTGACCACCACGAAGAGAGTGACAGAAAGGGGGAGGGAGGATGCCCCGCCGGATGCCCCCTGCCAGGAGGGCGGTTTCCAGCCGGCGGCCATTCGCGTGAGGGTGAGAAGGTTCAGGGAATTGAGGAGACGGAAGGGCAGCTCAACAAGGAACAGGCCCGGAAGCCCCCTTCC
>QKAI01000217.1 GCA_003246505.1 Spirochaetaceae bacterium
CCCAGGGCCCCCCCCACGATGAGTGCGGATCCGATGAGCGATCCGGCGCTGACCGGGTCTTTGAAGAGGAAGATACCCCAGAGCATGGCGAAAACCACTTCCAGATAGGCCAGCTGGGAGGCGGTGGAGGCGGCAAGCTGCCTCATCCCCTTGTAGTAGAGGAGAAATCCGAATATGCCTATGACCAGTCCGTTCACCGACGCGAATCCCACGCCCCGCAGGGTGAAGAGGTTCTGCGCCTCCTCCCCGCCGGCGACCAGCCGTATCACAATCAGAACCAGAAATACGGGGACCGCGATGAGGTTCTGAAAATAGGTTATGTCGTAGTGGTTTCTTTCCCGGCCCTGGTCCTTGAAAATGACGAAGGTCTGGCTGTAAAGAAAGGCGCTGATGATCATGAGGGACATGCCCCAGTAATCGCGCCTTTCCAGGGTGGCGTTCATAAAGCCCCCCCAGTAGATCACGATGATGCCGGAAAAGGTGACGAGCAGAAAAAGAACCTTGGAGAGGGTGGCCTTTTCCCGGCGCAGGAGGATGTTGGATAGAAAGGCGAAGACCGGCCAGGTATAGAGCATGACCACCGCCTTGCTGATGTCCGTGAGGATCAGGGCCTGGAAGAAGAAAAGACTCCTCACCGCGTTCAGAACGGAGGCGCCGTAGAGGGGCAGATTCCCTTTCCTGTTAAGGGGCACCTTGCGGGGGGAGAAGCGGCCCATGGCCAGGAGGAAGAGGACGGGCACCAGGGAGCGGAAGAAGGACATGACAAAGGCGTCGGCTCCGGCCATTTTCGTCCAGAGGCCGGTGGTGGAAAAGAACAGGGTTGCCAGAATGATTTCTATCATGCCCCATAGTGCGTTGTTTCCGAAGGCCGTGTCAATGGGAAAAGGGGAATCACTTCTTGGTATAATACCGGGAGAGCCATCGGCACAGGCCGTCCAGGCCGGGATAGATGACCCGCTCGGAGATATTCACCTGGTCCAGCTTATCCCTTATCTCCCACTTCATCTCCCGGGGGATGATAATGCGGTAGTAGAGGTTCTCATGCTCGTCCAGCCAGTCGTTCATGGCTTTGCTGTTGCTGGAGAGGACGGAGAAGAGGGCGTACTGGTTGATGATCCGGCTGTTGAGGGAGGGGGGTTCGAAAAAGACGACGAAATCCTCCTCCTCCTTCAAAGCCTCCAGGGAATCGAAGTCGGGGCAGACCTTATTCAGGATCTCCACGGAGGATCCCACCATGTTCTCTTTCCTGTGCTGCCTCTGGAGCTCTTCGGGCATGTACCGGCGGGACTCTATGAACTTGACGCACCAGACGGCCCCGTCCACATCGTATTTTCCTATATCCTCCGTGGCGAAATGGAGGGCCACGTAGGGGGAGTAGGTCCAGTCCAGAAGCCGGGTGGGCAGGCCGTGGTGCTGGGCGATGGAGAGCCAGTTCCAGTTGGGCTCGGAACGGCTTATGGTGGTATCGGCGTATTTTTTGAAATTCCTGATGATCGCCTTTTCCAGATGCCCGTAATTCCCCTTAAGCCTCATGAGACTGGTCAGCAGCTCGAAACGGCTGTCCGACAGGCCGCGGAAAACATAGGGGGAGCGGTAGCGGCCGATCTCCGGATCAAAGTCATCCTCAAAGAGTTTCCTGTGAAGATCGTCCCAGTTCGCGGGAATGAAATCGTTTCGGGTATTCACTACGTTCCCCCCAGGGCGGAATTAATAGGCTTCCCGGCCCGTATGGATGGTCACCTTCTCCCTCATATCGGCCACGGTGGCGGAGAATTCCGCCATGTGGGCCGTTTTGAGATGGGCGGCCAGGGCTTCCTTGCTTTCCCATTTCTCATAGAGGGTAACCACATCGGACCGTACCGGTTCCCCCTTGATAAATTCGATAACCTCGTCCCGGGTATGGTCGTACATATGGCAGCCCTCTTCGGCCAGCACGTGGGGACGGACTTTGCGGCATGCCTCCAGGAATTCCTCCATCCGTCCATTCTTAATGGTCATGGCAACGCTCAGATAAACCATAGACTCTCTCCTTTCCTAATAATTTTACCGGTGATTTTACAGAAAACCGGACCCCTTTTAAAGCCCGTCAAGGGCATTCCGTACTTTTCCGATCAGAATTTCCGAGGTGAAGGGCTTTTGAACAAAATTGACCCGATCCTCCAGGATCCCCTGACGGGCAATGACATTCGCCGTATAACCGGACATGAAAAGGCATTTGATGTCCGGCTCCAGACGGGAAACCTCCTCGGCCAGGGCCCCTCCGGACATCCCGGGCATTATCACGTCGGTCAGGAGCAGATGTATCTTACCGTGGGGTTCCCCGAGCAGGCGCAAAGCCTCCTCCGGACCGGAAGCGGCAATCACCCCGTAGCCCCTCTTCTCGAGCATGCTGGTGACCAGACTCCGTATTTCCGGGCTGTCCTCCACCAGGAGAATCGTCTCCCGCCCCTGTTCCCCTTCCCTTTGGCCGGGAACCTTATCCTTAGTCGCCGGGGGAGGATCCCCCCGATGGGCAGGCA
>QKAI01000018.1 GCA_003246505.1 Spirochaetaceae bacterium
GAAAGCGGAGGGGAAAGCGGACAGGACCTACCGGGAGATCTGCTCCTGGCTTTCGGAAAACTGGACGTCCCGCCCGAGCCGGGAGGAGGTTGCCGCCCTTTTCAAGATTACCCCCAATTACCTGTCCCAGCTGTTCCGGAGCCGGGGGGGGCGGGGTTATTCCGATTATCTGACGAACCTGCGTATGATCCATGCGGGAAAGCTGCTGACCGAAGAGAAAATGACCCTGGCGGAGGTCGGTTCCCTCTGCGGCTACCGGGACCCGGCCTACTTCTGCCGCCAGTTCAAAAAGGCGACAGGGAAAACGCCCACGGAGTTCCGAATCGGCAGAGACCGGTGATGGGGAATGGCCGAGGTTCCCACCACAGACGAGCTTGTGTGAACTTGACAGTTGCATGCAACAAATGTAGAATATCCCGAACACTGTACGGCGGGGGACGATATGACGGGAATAGGGATAATCGGCATCGGGGGCTTTGCCCTCAATCATCTGGAATCGATTAAAAGCTGTGCCGGGATGGGACTCTGCACCCTGGAGGCGGCGGTCATAAGGAACCCAGAAAAATATGCCGCGAGCCTTCAGGATCTGAGGAAAACCTGGCCGGACCTGCGGATATACCCCACCCTGGAGGAACTCCTTGACTCCGAGGGGGACCGGGTAGGCCTGGTCGCCATACCCACGGGAATCCCCTCCCATCGCCGCTACGCCGAAATCAGCCTGGACAGGGGGAGGAACGTGCTCTGCGAGAAACCCGCCGCCGGAACCATAGAGGACGCCCTGGCCATGAAGGCGGCCCAGGAGAGGAACGGGAAGAGTCTTGCCATTGGCTTCCAGTACATGTTCTGCCCTTCCATCCAGAAGATCAAGGAGATTGTCATGGAGGGCCGCCTGGGCCGGCTGAGATCCCTCAAGTGCACCGCCCGATGGAAGAGGACCAGCATCTACTACGACAGGAACAGCTGGGCCGGCTGCATCCGGGACGGGGAGTCCTTCGTTTTCGATTCCCCCATCCAGAACGCCAACGCCCACTATCTTCAGAACCTTCTTTACCTGGCCGGGCCCTCCCGCCACGAATCGGCCCTGCCCGTGAGGATCTACGGGGAGAACTACCATGCCCAGGATATCGAATCCGCCGATACCCAGTACATCCGGTGCACCACCGCGGAGGGGGTGGAGCTCTCCTTCGCCGTGACCCACGCCACGGAGGACGTGGACGGCCCCCGCTTCGAATGCCTCTTCGACGGGGGACGGATCACCTGGACCATGGAGGGGGGGCGGACCGTACTCTACGACGGGGAGGGAAGGGAGATCGGGATGTTCGACAACGGGGACAGCCCCCTGTTCCGAACCGTTTTCGAGGATACCCTGCGCGCCCTGGAGGAGGGGCGGAAGCCCCTGTGCCATATCGGCAACGCCTATCAGCATACGGTCTGCATCAACTATCTCTACCGGGCCACCGACGGGATCTATGATATCCCCGACAGCGCCAGGGAGCACCACCGGGTCACCCATGAGCCCTATCTGGGCTACAGCTCCAACGTGAAACTCGATCCGAAGGCGGTCAACACGGTGATCATCGGCATCGACGAGGCCATGAAAGGGATGTACGAGAGGGGGGGGCAGAGCTTTTACGAAGCGGGACTGCCCTGGGCCCGGGCAGGGAAGACTCTGGACGTTTCTCCCGAATAGGGCTACCATAGGCCCATGAAGAATATCCGCGCCTGCTTTTTTGATCTGGATGGGACCCTCCTGCGATCGGACCACTCCGTCTCCCCGGTTATCGTCAGGGCCATGGACCGCCTGGAAAAGGAGGGCATCTCCCCTGTCATCGCCACGGGCCGAAGCTACGAGGCCCTGCTCCCCATCAAGGAAAAACTGGGGATCCACAGTCCGGTCATCTGCTACAACGGGGCCATGATCGTGGACGGAAAGGACGGTTCTGTCATGGCCGACCACCGGGTGCCCGACGAAGAAGCACGGGGTGTCATACAAATGGCCCGGGACCGGGACCTGCACATCCTCGCCTACCGGGAGGGGGAACTCCTCTACGAGAGGGAGAGGGAGGAGTCGGAACAGTACAGCCGCCGCATCGGGATTGCGGGGCGGGTGGTGGATTTCGACAGCCTGGATCCCCTGGAACTGACCAAATGCCTTATCATAGCCGGCCATGAAGAGCTCAAGCCCCTGGAGGAGACCATCCGGTCCCGTTACGGGGAGCGTATCAATGTCTTCTTCTCCGACCCCCGTTTTTTGGAAGTGGTGAACAGGAAGGTGGACAAGGGAAGGGCCGTGGCGGAGGTCATGGCCCTCCTGGGGGGCACCACGGACCAGGCCCTGGCCATGGGGGACGGGTACAACGACCTGCCCATGCTCCAAGCGGCCCGGTGGGGTGTGGTCATGGCCAACGGCCTCCCCGATCTGAAGGCCCAGTTCCCTCCGGAAAGAATCGCCCCCTCCTGCGACGAGGACGGGGCGGCCCGCTATCTGGCCGGGTATTTCGGCTGGACCGATTTCTC
>QKAI01000257.1 GCA_003246505.1 Spirochaetaceae bacterium
AGGATCAGGAGACCCTGGGCGAGGCGCCCCATGCGACGCAGGGTCAGCTCGTGCCCCAGAAGATGGAGGAAGACCGGCCGGGGCCGGAGCAGGAACCGGTCGAATTCCCCGCTGCGGATCAGGTTGCCCGCCACGTCCAGCCCCCGGGTTAGGAAATCGGCCAGGGCGAAGATGATCGCCACCAGGCCGTAGCAGAGGGCGGCCTCCTCCAGGCGCCAGCCCTTCAGATTGCCGAACCGGTCGAAGAGGGTCCACAGGGCGGCGAATTCGATGATGTTGATGAGGAACTGCCCGATGATCTGCATGACCACCGAAGAGCGGTACTCCAGCTGGGCCTTGAAGGACTGGACCGCGTAGGCGGCGTAAAGTTTCAGACTGTCCACGGTCACCCCCCCTGCACGGTCAGTTTCTTCCGGCCCGCCGCGAGGAGCAGGCGCCCCAGGAGAAAGAAGAAGAGAAACCAGAGGATCTGCAGGGCCCACTCCCCGGGAACCCGTTCCAGGGGAATGTCCCCGGTGAAGATCCGGTTGGGCCCGTCGCTCAGCCCGTGGAAGGGCTGGAGGGTCAGAAACTTCTGCCACCGGTCGGGAAAGAAGGGAAGGGGCACCACCATCCCCGAAAAAAGGGTCACCAGGGACCCCAGGAGGTGGCTCGTCCCCGCCCCGGAGACGCTCCATATGAGGGAGATGTTGGCCACGGTGGTGACGGCGGCGCTCAGGAGCAGGGCCAGGAGCACCGAGACGATCCAGGCGGGGTAGACCAGGGGATTCACCGGCAGGACCAGGGCCCACTCCCCCAGCCCCAGCAGGGGCAGGATGAGGACGGCGAAGAGGAGCTGGGGCAGCACCCGCAGGACCATGGTGGCGAAGCGCCAGCTGAAGGAGCGCAGGAACCAGTAGAAGTGCAGGTCCAGGGGCTTCAGGAGTTCGTAGCAGAGGGTTCCCTCCCGGACCATGCGGTCCATGTCCCAGTCGATGTTCCAGGGGAGCATCCCCAGAAAGGCCTGCCCCAGCCAGATGTACCCCACCGCCCGGCTCAGCTCCATGGGGGCGGCACGGCCGGAGGAGCGGTAGAAGGCTTCCAGGGCCATGATGAGGATGATGCCCCAGAAGAACTGGCAGACGATGCCCGCCCAGGCGGCGGCCCGGTACTGGAGCAGGGACTGGAGCCGGGTTTCCAGAAATTTCAGGTACGGTCTCATCGCAGGGCCTCCTCCCGGTAGAGCCGGCGGATCACCTCTTCCAGCTCCACCTCCCCTCCGTCCTCGTAGGCATGGCGCAGGTCCGCCACGGTGCCGTCCCGCAGGATGCGCCCGTGGCCGATGAGAAGGACCCGCCGGCACAGGGCTTCCACGTCGTCCATGTCGTGGGTGGTGAGAATCACCGTCACCCCCTTCTCCCGGTTGATGCGGCTGATCAGCTCCCGCAGGGTCAGCTTGGCCACCGCGTCCAGGCCGATGGTGGGCTCGTCCAGGAAGAGGGTGTCCGGGCTGTGTATCAGGGCGGCGGCCAGGTCGCAGCGCATCCTCTGCCCCAGGCTCAGCTGGCGGACCGGGGTGCGGGAGAGTTCGCCCAGTTCAAAGAGCTCCGTGAGCTCCCCCAGGGTGTTCCGGTAATTTTCGTCGGGGATGCGGTAGATCTCCTTCAGAAGATCGAAGGACTCCTCCACGGGCAGGTCCCACCAGAGCTGTGTCTTCTGCCCGAAGACGGTTCCGATCCGGGATACGTGCTCCCGCCGGTTCTCCCAGGGGATCCGGCCGTTCACCCGGCAGGACCCGCTGTCGGGGACCAGAATTCCCGAAAGGACCTTGACCGTGGTGCTCTTCCCCGCCCCGTTGGGGCCGATGTATCCCACCAGCTCCCCCATCCCGATGGAAAGGCTTATCCCGTCCAGGGCCCGGACTTCCCGGCAGGTCCTCCTGAAAAGCCCCCGCACCGATCCGGACAGACCTCTCCCCTTCTCCGCGATCCGGTAGGTTTTCACCAGATCCCTCACTTCGATACCCGACATGAGAATATACTCCTATTTGTCTGAAGGCGGCAGCTTCGCAGGAGACTGGAGGAAGCTCTGAAAGGACAAAAGAGAAAATTATCACGGAACGGTTTTTTTGTCGAGCCTTCCCCCCCGAAACCGGGAAGGGGGGAAGGGAAAGGGCTCCCCCTTAGCGGGAGGAGAGATGAAGGGAAGACATCTGGTGCCGGTTCTGCTCTCCCTGTGCTTTCTCTCCGGGGAGAGAGCGGAACGGGACCGGACCTTCGTACTGACCGTGGCCACCTGGAACATCGAGAATTTCTCCCGCCGCCGGTCCGGACTTCACGGGGAGGAAAACCGGAATAAGCTCAGGGCCCTGGGAGAGATCATCGCCGGGGATCTGGGGCGTCCCGATATCATCGCCTTGCAGGAGGTCATGGACGACAGCGGCACCGCCGACGACGGTACGGTCCGGGGTGACCGTAACTTCCGGACCCTGGCCCGGTCGCTCCGCCGCCGGACCGGCGTTCCCTGGGGATACGTCA
>QKAI01000118.1 GCA_003246505.1 Spirochaetaceae bacterium
CCGGCTCAGGGCCAGGGGGGCGGCCTGCCTTTCCTGCGGTGCCTGCACGAAAAATTGCCCCATGGGTCTGAATGTTCAGGGGGTGGTCGTATCGGATTGGATGGAACACAGGGACTGCATTCTCTGCGGGGAGTGCGCCGACGCCTGCCCCTCCGGGGCGATCCTTTTTTTTTGAAATAATTATCTTTACAGGGCAAAGGGGGTATGCAAAAATAGAATGGCCATGAAAAAAATTTCCCCCCTCCCCCTGATCCGCTGGGTCATCCTGATCTCCCTCCTGGTACTGACCACCGTTCTGGGACGGCTCCATCAGATAGTCAAGCTCTATCCCCCCATCGACGCTTTCTGCCCCTTCGGGGGCCTGGAATCGGCCTGGGCCCTGATCCGCTACCAGGGCCTGTTGAAAAGAACCGCCTGGAGCAGCGTCATCCTTCTCGCCACGTCCCTGGGTACGGCCCTGATTTTCCGCCGGTCCTTCTGCGGCAATATCTGCCCCCTGGGATTTCTGCAGGAGCTTTTCGGCCTGGGGGGAGGGAAAATCCTTCATAGAAGATTCAATCTGCCCGGGAAACTGGACCGGACGCTCCGGTACCTGAAATACCCGGTCATGCTGATCTTCCTGGGCCTGGCCTGGAAAACCTTCAACATGACCATCCGACCCTACGATCCCTGGGTAGCCTACCATCATATCGGCTCGGGGGAACTGCTGGCGGAATACTTCTGGGGAACCATCATCCTGCTCCTCTCCCTCCTGGGCGGAATCTTTCTGGACCGGCCCTTCTGCCGCTATCTCTGCCCCATGGGAGCCTTTCTGGCCCTGCCCTCGAAAATCGGCATGGCCCGGATAAAAAGGAACGGGGAGAGCTGCATCGACTGCGGCCTCTGCGACAGGGCCTGTCCCATGGCCCTCTCCGTCTCCCGGGCCGACGAGGTCCTCTCGGCGGAGTGCATTGCCTGCGGCGAGTGCGTCCGCGCCTGTCCCGTGCCGGAGACCCTGGCCTTTGCCGTTCCCTCCCTGAAAAAGAAGCGACGCCCCCTTCCCTCCCTGCTGATCATCGGGGGCACCTTCCTAATCTTCCTGCTGGTGCTGGCCGCCACATCCCTTTCGGGGAGCTTCTCCTGGAAGAGCGAAACCGGCCTGGAGCCCCGGGTGGAACGGCTCCTTTGGGGCCCCCAGAGGATCAAGGGGGACAACACCCTGGCGGATATCGTGCAGATCTATCAGATCCATCCGGCCTATTTCGCTCAGGAACTGAATCTGGACAGGGAGGATCAGTTCTATCTGACCCTGGACGGACTGGGGGTGGATCCCGATGAGATCGCCGCCATGGTGACCTCCCTTTATGAGGAAGCGGGAATGGACCCCCGCAACGTCATGAAAGGGGGCGGGAGAGGACACTCGGGGGGGGAACATTGAAAAACACGGCTCAACTCAAAATTAAAATCGCCCTGATCAATTTCTTCCTTCCCGTTCTTCTGGGCGGACTGGCCCGGGAGATCATCGTAAGCCTGTTCAACCCCTATGTGACTCTCTCCTTTTCCGAACGGCTTCTCTTCGGATTCAAACCGGTGATTCTTGGGGCGTCATGCGCTTTCTCGATCACTCTCATCCTTATTATTTTCCTGCTGCTCCGTCCGCTTTTTCTCTATCTGGACGGGGGAAAGGGGGAAGAGAAATCGGCTCGGAAATCCATGCTCAGTATCCCCTGGCTGCTCATTTTCTTTCACATCATCATATGGATTTTCGCCACGACCCTCATCTATGCCCTGATCTTCCACTGGAACAGCCCGGGCGGCACGGGTTACTTCACCAGCCTGGTCAACTCCACCGCCTTCGGCTTCCTCACCGGGCTCATGTCCGCCATGGCCATGAACGCCGTCCTCATCGGGCCGAAACGGGAACTGAATATGACCGACATCCGGGAGGGGGAGACCAATTCCTATCTGAAATGGAAGAATCATCTCCTCATCCTCGCCCTGCTGGGCATCGCCGCCGCCTACGGGGCCTACGGGGCCATTTTCTATGCCAAAGCGACGGAGATTCCCCCGGCCCTCTCCCATCCCGGCCTCTCCCTGTTCCTCCTTATGCTCTTTTTCGCCCTCCTCTTCTTCATCATGAACAGCTTTTCCCTCTTCGAAGACCGGATGCAGCAGAAGCTCATGGAGGAGAGACTCCTGGAGCTGAACCGGGCGGGAGGGGATCTGGGGGAGCGGATCGTTCTCATGAATTTCGATCATCTGGGCAGGATAAGCCATCTCTTCAATCAATTCCTCGATATCCTCACCGAACTGGTCCGGGACGTGGGACTCTCCGGGGGGGACCTGGAAAACAGCGGGGAGGAACTGGCCCGCAGCATCGGAGCGGCCGTGGAAAAAAGTACCCTCCTGGAGGAGGCCTTCCGCCGTATGGAGGAGCATTTCTCCCGGCAGAACGAGCAGGTGGAGAAAACCCGGGACCATACCCGGACCATAGACGGTTCCACGGAACAGCTCGATGGGAAACTGCAGCACCAGGGAACGATCATCAACGAATCCGCCGCAGCGGTGGAGCAGATGATTGGAAACCTCGCCGCCCTAACCGGTCATCTCAGAAGAAACAGGGAGCTCTTTGAAAACCTGAACTCCCTCTCCCGGGAGGGGAAGGAACGGATGGACGGCATGACTGAAAGCATTGAGAGCGTCCGGCTGCAGGAAAAACAGCTGTCCGAGGCGAATTCTCTCATCGCGGGAATCGCCGCCCGGACCAATCTCCTGGCCATGAACGCCGCCATCGAAGCGGCCCACGCCGGTTCGGCGGGCCGGGGTTTCGCGGTGGTGGCCGACGAAATCCGAAAGCTGGCGGAAAGCTCCACCCTCCGCTCCAAGGATGTGAGCCGGACCCTCAAGGAGACGGAGGATCTCATCTCCCGGGTCGTGGGGGATGTGGAGAGCACGGGAGACTCCTTCGACCGGCTCAGGGAGATGCTTGATCAGGCGGACCGGCTGCAGCAGGAGCTGATGAATTCCATGGAGGAGCAGGACGCGGGGGGACGGGAGGTTCTGGCCGGTCTTTCCGCCATGACGGAGCACACCCACGAAGTGAATCTTTCCGCCCGGGAAGTCCGGGAGAACAGCCGTTCCATCGGGGAGAATATGGAGGAGCTGTCCCGATACTCCCGGGAACTGGAGATTCTCCTGGACAATGTGAAAAACGGGACATCCCATATCAAATCCTCCCTGGAGAGAATCGGGGAACTGGGGTCGGTCAACCGGAAAAATATCGGAAATATCACCGGTAAAATAGCCCGTTTCAAGGTTCAATAGCCCTTCCGGAGGGTTTTTGACTTGACGAGACCCTTCAAGTGGTATATGTTTCTTTCAGTAGAAACGAATTTCCGATTTCCCGACGCCGGCTACTGCGCTTAACCGCCTAACGTTCGGAATAATCTACGCATTACGAAGGAGAATCCTATGAAAAAACTTGTGACATTACTGTCCGTCCTGATGATGCTGGTACTGCCCCTGGCCGCCAGCGGAGACGCGGATAAGGGGGCCGTAAAAATCGGCATTTCCAAAATCGTGGCCCATCCCGCCCTTGACGCCCTGGAACAGGGCATCGTGGAAGTGGTGACCGCCTCCTATCCGGATGCGGAATTCGATCTGCAGAACGCCAACGGCGAGGTCAGCACCGCCTCCTCCATCGCTCAGAAATTCAAGGCGGGCAAGGTGAACGTGGCCGTTGGTATCGCCACACCCACCGCCCAGGCCCTGGTTCAGACCATCGGCGACTCTCCCGTCGTATTCTCCGCCGTCACCGATCCGGTGGGCGCCGGCCTCATCGCCTCCACCGCCTCCGGGGATATGAACGTCACCGGCGTTTCCGACATGATCCCCGTCTATGATCAGATCAAGCTTCTCAAGGATCTGACCGGCATGAAAGCCCTGGGCCATGTGTACACCTCCAGCGAGGACAACGCGGCAGCCCTGGCCAGACTGACCGAGGAAGCCTGTGCCAAGCTTGGCGTGGAGTTCGTTCCCAGCACGGTAAGCAACTCCGCCGAGGTCAAGCAGGCCGCCCAGGCTATCGCCGGCCGGGTGGACGCCTTTTACGTGACCACGGACAACACCGTCGTTTCCGCCCTTTCCGCCCTCACCGACGTGGCCGCCTCCAGGGGCAAGCCGGTCTTTTCCGCCGACCCCACCAGCGTGGAAGCGGGGGACGTCTTCATGGCCTGGGGCTTCGACTACTACAAGATGGGCAAGGCCACCGGCCGCCTGGTCGTGGACATACTCAAAGGGGCCGATCCGGCGAAGATCCCCACCCTGTTCATGACCGATCCCAGCGATATAGACCTGTACATCAACATGGACGTGGCGGACAAGCTGGGCATCACCGTTCCCCAGGATCTCCAGGACAACGCCTCCACCCTCATCAGGGGCGGGAAGAACCTTAAGTAATGATAGAAGGCATTCTGGTAGAGGGCCTGATCTACGGGATCATGGCCCTGGGCGTATTCATTACATTCCGGATTCTGGACTTTCCCGACCTTTCCGTGGACGGGACTTTCCCCCTGGGAGCGGCGGTCATGGCCTCTACCCTGACCGCGGGCTGGAATCCCCTGCTGTGCCTCCTCCTGGCCTTCGCCGCGGGAGCGGCGGCGGGCATGCTCACGGCCCTCATCCACAACACCCTCAAGGTGCCCGGCCTCCTGGCGGGCATCCTGACCATGACCATGCTCTGGTCGATCAACATCCGGGTTCTGGGGGGACGGGCCAACCTGCCCCTCATGCGGGTGGAAACCATGCTCACCCGGTTCCAGCACGGCCTGGGGGCGGCCCTCTCCCAACCCGCCGCCCTGCTTCTCTTCTGCTTCGCCGTGGTGCTGGTCATCAAGCTGGCCATGGACTTTTTCTTCCATACCGACCTGGGCCTGACCCTGGGGGCACTGGGATTCAACGAGCAGATGATCATCGCCCAGGGAATCGATCCCCGGGCTCTCAAGTACATCGCCCTGGCCCTGGCCAACGGGCTCGTCGCCGTCTCCGGGGCCTTCGCCGCCCAGTACCAGGGTTTCGCCGACGTGAATCTGGGACAGGGCATCATCGTCTCCGGCCTGGCCATGGTCATGCTGGGGGAATTCATCCTCCGCTCCAACCGCATAGGCTGGCTCACCTCCCGGGTTATCCTGGGATCCATCGCCTACCGGGCCATCATGTACGCCGGCCGCTACTACGGCTACTACATCAACCTGACCCCGAACGACCTGAAACTGATCACGGGCATCCTGATCATCGCGGCCCTGGCGGTCACCAAACTGCAGGATAAAAAGGGCGCGGCGAAAAAGGGGAAGGCGAAGAAATGATTGAACTCAAAGACATAGACATGACCTTCGGCATCGGGACACCGGACGAGAACCATGTGCTCAACGGCCTCTCCCTCAAGGTGAACCGGGGGGATTTCATCACCATCATCGGTTCCAACGGGGCGGGTAAGAGCACCCTCTTCAACGTGATCTCCGGAAAGTACAGCCCCACCTCGGGCAGAGTGATCTTTCAGGAGGGGGACGTGACCTCCCAGCCGGAATACCGCCGGGCCAGGTACATAGGCCGCATCTTCCAGGATCCCCTCCTGGGGACGGCGGGGAACATGAGCCTGGAAGACAACATGGTCATCACCCAGAAAAAGGGTTTCAAGGGCCTGAAGATCAGCCTGAACCACCAGCTCCGGGAGAAATTCAGAAAAGAGCTGGTACAGCTGGACATGAACCTGGAGAACCGCCTCTCAGATAACGTGGGCACCCTCTCCGGGGGGCAGCGGCAGGCACTCACCCTGCTCATGACCGTTCTCTCCCAGCCGGAGATTCTCCTCCTGGACGAGCACACCGCCGCCCTGGACCCGAAGAACGCCGCCAAAGTTCTGGAGCTGACCTGCCGGTTCATAGAGAAGTACAGCCTCACCGCCATGATGGTCACCCATAACATGCAGCAGGCCATCGACTACGGCAACCGGCTGCTCATGCTGGACAACGGCCAGGTGATCTTCGATGTCTCCGGGGAGGAGAAGAAAAACCTCACCGTGGACCTGCTGGTCAAGAAATTCCACGAAATCCGAAAGAGCGACTTCCTCTCCGACGAAGCCCTTCTCTCCTAGGCTCCTTCGGCTGGAAGGGAGAAATCCAGTTTCAGCCGAAGGCCGGTATAGAGAAAAGCCCCCGTCATCACCAGGCCGCAAATGCCCATGAGCGCCCGTGTTCCCAGGCTGTCCACAATCAGGGCGGCCAGGAGGCCGTTGAATATGCTCGCCAGGGCCAGGGCCACCGTATACAGGGTCTGATAGGACGCCTTGAGATGGGGCGGGGCGATCCGGTTGAGAAGGGGAATCATGCCGGTGACATGGAGAACGACCCCCATTCCCGTAAGCATCTGCACCACGATGTAGAAAGAGGCGTTTTGGACGCGGGAGAAGAAAAAGAACAGGGCAAAGCGCAGTGTCTGTATGAGGAATTCAGACATGATAAGGGTTTTGCTTCCCCATCTCCCCAATAGGCGGTTGCCTATGAAGAAGAAGGGCACCTCCATGGCCGCGGCCAGACCGAAGGCCATTCCCATCTGGGTATAGCTCAGGTTCAGTTCCGAAAGGTAGACGCCGGTGAACTGAAAGGCCATGCCGAATCCGATCATCCGCACGACGGCGATGACGAAGAGTACCCTCAGGATCCGGTCCTCCAGAAGATATTTCCAGGAGAGGTCCACCTTCTTCACCTCCGTGGCGAATCCCCCCGCGGAGACAAGGGCCAGGACCAGGTAGAAGAGGGCGTAGACGAGAATCGCATCCACCAGGCGACCGGAAAAATCGAGCCATACCCCCATGATCAGGCAGCTGATGATCCAGCCTATGGAACCGAGGAAGCGAATCCTACCGTAGTTGTCCCCATGGCCCTCCTTCTCTTCCAGGGCCTTGAGGGAGCCCGTATCGATAAGGGGCGTCAGGGGACGGATGAAAAACTGGCCTATCACAGCGCCGGGAAAGATCAGCCCCAATTTGGACGCCGGGGACAGGGAATGGAAGGGAGCCAGGCCGGGGAGGATGATGAGTCCCGTCCCCAGAGCGGTCAGGACGCTGCACAGGGATATGAGACGGTTGTTGATCTGAAACCGGTCCGCCACGTAGCCCGCCGCCAGGGGGGACAGAAAGGCCGGCACGGACTGTACCATGAGAAGAACCCCGATGATCCTGTAATGGGGATTCCCCTCCCCGTCCACGAGGAGGCCCCGGTAATAGAGGGTGAAGTAATTGGCCCCCGCCGCCAGGGCGAAGTAGAAGAGGAACTGCATGAGAGCGGCACGGCGAAAGGCGGAATTTTCCATGAAATAAACTCCCGGTCCGCTCAGGCATTCCGGGACCAGGGTTTACTATAGGCTTCTGTACGGGGATGGGCAATCCCCATGGGGCCGGTTAATAGAATTTCCCGTTCAGATAGCCGAATTTCAATTTGGCATAGCGTCTGTTGAGGGATAGGCCCCTGACCAGGGCGTTCACATGGTAGTGATTATTGGAATCCCTCTGAAGGGCCACCTTCACCGACTGATCCATTTTCAGACGCCCGCCGGGGTTCTCCACTATGCCCATGCCCTCGCTGACGCGGTAGAAACTCGATTCCAGGGGAACCGGATCCCCGGGGAGGTATATGAAAATATCGGGCAGCTGGAACTCGCCTGTCCGCCCCCGTTCCTGCCCCAGATCGAGCTGCAGGGAGGTTTCGGAGAGGACCGTCTTTTTGACGACCCCGTGGGACATGAGACCCCGGTAATCCTGTATGAAGATGCGCCCTTCCCCCCGGATGTCGGGATTCCTGGGACCTCCCCTGAGGGGACGGACATCCCCCAGAATAATCCTGTCGCTCTCCCGGAGGATGATCTGTCCCCCGAAAACGTCTCCCTCCGGGGAGATGTATCGCACCGGCCGGCCCAATCCGAAAAGGGTTTCGAATCCTTCGGGCAGCTCCGCCGTTCCCTCGCTGAACAGTTTGTGGGTCAGGGAATCGGAGAACCGGGGGATATTCCCCTCATGGCTTTCCAGGAGTTTCAGGCTGTGGTGAAAAGTATTTCTGTTGGTAAGGAGAAGATTTTTTCTTGATCTGTCGTCAAGGTAAACCGCCATCCGGTTCAGAAGATCCAGCTCATTGATGGTCAGGTCGAATTGCCGGATCAGTCTGTTGTATTCATCCTTCCACTCCCTCTGCAAGAGTCCTCGCTGCACGCGGCGGTACAGAAGCAGAAGAAGTATAAGGAGCAGGAAAAGGACCAGAAGAACCGCCGTATTCTGTACGGCATTGGCATTGAGTTCTCGGAACCTGCCCTGTATCGCACTGAATATGGCCTTCTGATCCATGATGACCCGCTTCTAGTTCCTCCGCCCGAAGATTCTCAGAACGAAAAGGAACATGTTGATGAAATCCAGATAAAGCTTCAAAGCTCCCAGTATGGAGAGCTTCACGTAGGAGGCTTCGTCCACCTGGCGGCTGACCTCGTCGCTCATCCGCTTGATCTGCTGGGTGTCGTATGCGGCCAGGGCCGTAAAGAGCAGAACCCCGATGTAGCTGTAGATGGTGGCGAACAGGGAGTTGTAGAAGAACATGTTGATAAGCCCCGCCACGAGGAGGCCGATAAGGCCCATGAAAAGATAGTGACCCCATCCGGACATGTCCCGCTTTGTCACGGTCGCCCAGAAGCTGACCACGCCGAACATGACCGCGGATGCCAGGAAGGCGGAGGTGATATCGCTTTTCGTGTAGACGAGGAAAATGAAGGACAGGGTCAGGCCGTTCAGGGCGGAATACCCCGTAAAGGATGCGACGGCGGCTCCCGTGGACATCCTGAAGATATTGCGGGAGAGATACATGACCAGGGCCAGTTCGCCCAGCATGAGGAAGAGATAGGTCATCCCGCTGTAGATGTACCGGTAATATCCCCCCTGTATCACGGCCCAGGCGACGCCCGCCGTTATGAGCAGCCCCATGGTCATCCACAGGTAGACGTTCCTCAGTATGGTCTGTTCCCTCTGGGCCTGGGCCCCGCGGGAAAGGGTTCTGTTAAAAAAATCCGACACAATAACCTCCTCGAAACCCCGAAGGCTTCTCATACTTATAATAATGAATTTTCCCCGGGAAGGCTACCAAAAAAACCGGGGTGAATATTAAACTTTTGTAATGATCCCGCCCTACAGAAGGCCCAGAAGGGCCAGGGAAAAGAGGCCCGTTCCCAGGGGGATGATGATGTTGTCGTAGTCTTTTAAGGGAATCGCCTCCAGTATGGTGGCGAAGAGGGCCGTCAGAAGGGCCTGTGCCATATTATGGAGTACCAGGTAGGAGGCGATATACACGGCGCCGAAACAGGCCAGGGATCCCTCCAGGGTTTTCCCGTTCAGAAAGGAAACCACCGTCCGCCCCCAGACCTTGCCCACCAGACTGGCCAGGCCGTCCCCGAAGGCCAGGGCGTAGATGGCCAAGGAGGAAGCGGGGTGGGGAAAGAATATCAGCGCCATAAGAACCCCTGTCAGCAGGGTCAGGGGCCCCAGGACGAAGTGCCCCCTGTCCCGGTC
>QKAI01000292.1 GCA_003246505.1 Spirochaetaceae bacterium
AGGCCGTGCCCGGGTCGAATACCCGGCCGAAGCGTTCAGACAGCTCCCCGTAGTAGGACGCGAGGGCATAGGCGGCCCGGGGGTCCGACTCTTCCACCGCCGTCAGAGTCACCGCGGCGGTCTCCAGAAGGCGGCTAACCGTCCCCATGGCCTCGGTCAGAGCCTGCCTTTTGGCGGGGGGAAGGGAGTCCAGCAGGGATGTCGCTACCCCGTCGGAGAGGCGGTCCAGCTCCTCCCGTTCCTTCTCTCCCTCAGGAGTCAGCCGGACGAAGCGGACCCGCCTGTCCTCCCCGGAGGGAGCCGTCTCCACGAGACCCTCCCCTTCCAGGGTCCGGAGCAGCCGGGACATATACCCCGAATCGACCCCCAGCCGGTCCCTCAGGGAGCGCACGTCCGTCCCGGTTGTCCCGATTTCGAAGATGAGCCGGGAAGCGGCCAGGGGGCGGGGGCGGCCCAGATAGGGCTTATCGAAAACACCCAGGCTGCGGGTGACGGTCCTGTTGAAATGCCTCATGGTTTGAACGGCGTTCATAATATCTGACTTTAGGCAGATATTATATTTCTGTCAAGGGATCTTGCGCCCCCGTCCCTAACCGCCTATCATGGGTGCCGGGGGGATTATGAAAGAACTGACCTACCGGCACACCGTCTACGCCTGCTTCACAGGATATATCGTCCAGGCTATCGTGAATAATTTCATTCCCCTCCTGTTTCTGACATTCCACGCCGCCTACGGGATACCCCTTTCCCGCATCACCCTGCTGGTCACATTCAATTTCGCGATCCAGATGACCGTTGACCTTCTGTCCGCAGGGTTCATCGACCGGATCGGATACCGGGCGGCGGCCGTTCTGGCCCATATCTTCGCGGCGGCCGGATTTCTGCTTCTGACGGTTCTGCCCGAGGCGACAGGGGATCCCTTTCTGGGAATCTTCATCGCCGTAGCGGTTTACGCCGTGGGGGGCGGACTGCTGGAAGTGCTGATCAGCCCCATCGTGGAAGCCAGCCCCACGGCGAACAAGGAGATGGCCATGAGCATGCTCCACTCCTTCTACTGCTGGGGGCACGTGGGGGTCGTCCTGATCTCCACCCTCTTCTTCCTGCTCTTCGGCATAGAAAACTGGAAGTACATGGCCCTGGCCTGGGCGGCCGTCCCTATCCTCAACAGCCTTTTCTTCGCCCGGGTGCCCATCTCCCATCTGATAGGGGAAGGGGAAACCGGATTAAGCCTCCCCGGTCTGCTCCGGAACAGGGTCTTCTGGATTATGATCCTGATGATGATCTGTTCCGGGGCGAGCGAGCAGGCGGTCAGCCAGTGGGCGTCGGCCTACGCCGAGATGGGCCTGGGGATTACGAAATCCCTGGGGGACATCACCGGGCCCATGCTCTTTGCGGTCATGATGGGAGTCGCCCGGGTCTTCTACGGAAAGAACGGCGACCGCATCAATCTGGAGCGCTTCATGGCGGGCAGCGCCGCCCTGAGCGTCATCGCTTACCTGCTTACCGCCCTGTCCCCCCTTCCCTTTCTGGGACTGATCGGCTGCGCCATCTGCGGACTGTCCGTGGGCATCATGTGGCCGGGGACCTTCAGCACCGGCTCGGCGGGCATAAGGAACGGGGGCACCCTCATGTTCGCCCTCTTCGCCCCGGCCGGGGACGTGGGGTGCTCCGCCGGGCCGACGGTGGTGGGAATGGTTTCGGCAGGTGCGGGTGACAGCCTCCGGACGGGGATTCTGGCGGCCATCGGTTTTCCCCTACTCATGCTGCTCGCCCTCGCCTGGAGCCGTTACCGGAAAACCGCCGCCCCTGCCGCCTGGGCCGATTGACAAAGCCAGGCCATAGCATTATAAATGACAGGTAAGGTCAAACCCTAAGGAGGCCCGAATGATAACAGAGAAGATTCCCCGCCTCCCCCTTTTCGCCACCTCACCTCCTCCGCCGGAAGTATCCCGCCGGTAACACTCTTTCATTCAGCGGCACTTCCCCCCGGCACCCGGGAAGGGGATGCCGGCCGTTCCTGGACTCAACGAGGTTATATACATGTCTACTCTACTTCTTCAGATTGCGGGAGGACTATGTTATTTCTCCAACAAGCTGTTTTTCGCCGCCGCAGAGCTGTCCCTGGATTCGCGAATCCGGCAGAAGCGGCGCGTCGCCGCCTGGATCGTCTATCTTCTGGGGGTGGTCCCCTGGGTGATCATCTTCATCTCCGGGCGTAACTGGATCGCCGCTGCGGTCGAGTCGAGCGGCGTCCCCGCCATGCTCATGGGGCTCATACTGGTCAAGCACGGGGAAGGGCAAACCGCCCTGACTCGGCGCCTTGACGGGATTTCAAAGCTCATGATCCCCGCCGGGCTGGTAATGAGTCTCCTTGACTTCGGAGGCTTAACCTCTCTGAACCAGCTAGCAGAACTGGGGATCGCCGGAGGATTTCTCTTCGGGACCTACTACCTGGCCAGGTCCCGTGCTGCCGGATACCTGTGGCTGCTCCTGGGCAACGGAAGCGCCGCCCT
>QKAI01000425.1 GCA_003246505.1 Spirochaetaceae bacterium
ACGGATTCCCGCGGCGATGGCCGCCTTGGCGTTCTGCAGTTCCCGTATATCCTTCTGGGTTACCGCTATATCCGTACCGGAGGAGGACTCCTCCCTTCCCGCCAGGATAAAAGCCCTCTGGCCGGAAATTTCGGTTACCCTTTCCCGCAAGGGACCGGGGAGAGAGGAGGGATCGGAAAGGAACCGTCCCTTTTCGTCAACGATCCCCGATGCGCGGAGCTCCGCCACCGCGTCAACGATTCCCGACCCGCAGATGCCCGAGGCCCGGCCCTCACCGATGGTGGAAATCCGGAACTCCGGTTCCAGGCGCACCCCGTCGATGGCGCCGGTGATGCTGCTGACGCCGCAGCTGATTCCCGCCCCTTCGAAGGCGGGTCCGGCCGCGGCGGAGCAGGCGACCATGCCGTCCCGGTTCCCCAGGACGATCTCCCCGTTGGTGCCTATGTCTATCAGCAGGGATATCTCCCTGTTTTTATGCATGCCCGTGGAAAGGACGGCGGCCACCGTATCCGCCCCTATATAGGCGGAGACCCCGGGAAGAATGACCGCCGAACCGTTCCGGTTGATATTCAGGCCCGTCTCCCGGGGGGAGAGAAACATCATATCCGTTGTGACCGGAACGAAGGGGGCCCGGGCTATCCCGTCGGCGGGCAGTCCCATGAGAAAATGCATCATGGTGGTATTGCCGGCGAAGGCGGCGGCGTAGATATTCTCCGGCCCAATCCGGGCGGACTCGGCGAATCGGGCGATCATGCCGTTAATCCCGTCCACGATGACCCGGTTCATCTCCCGCAGCCTGTCCGGGCGGTTCATGGTAAAGCCGATCCGGGATATGACATCCGCCCCGAATGGGCGCTGGGGATTGGCGGCCACGGCGGAGGAGGCCTCCCGTTCTGCGGCGAAATCGATCAGATACCCGGCGATGGTCGTCGTTCCTATATCGAAGGCGACGCCGAAATTGACCTTTGACGTATCCCCCTCTTCCAGGGCGACGATTTTCCCGCCCACATCCACCACGGTAAGGGTGGACACCCCCCCGAGGACCGCCTCGGACAGGCGCTTCATTTCACCGAGGGAAAGATCCTGCCTCTCCCCGCATAGGTCATCGGCTTCCCGTTTCCTGACTTGCCGCCAGGCTTTCATCAGCCGTTCCCAGTGGGGCGTCTGGTCGTCCTGGGCGGGAGATTCCAGGTGGAGCACGGTTTTCCCTACCAGGGGACGGAATGGTCCGTTCTGCGCCCTCCCCCGGGAGAGGATTTTCATATCCGAGTCCGCCTCGGGGAGCCAGACCTCCAGAGACCCGGCCAGAGTGGTGTGGCAGGCGAGGCGGTACCCTTCCCCGAGGCGATCCCCCAGAAAGCGCTTCTCCCCTTCGGTCACCGGGGAGGCGGAATCACCCCCACCGGATCCGCCGGATACCCTTACCAGGCATTTCCCGCAGGTGCCGTTGCCGCCACAGGGGGCATTCACGGCGAACCCGCTAGCGGTGAGCAGAGAGTAGAGGCTGCTCCCCGGAGGGGCCTGGGTGGCTAGGGTCCTGCCCTTCCCATGGATCGTTACAGTACAGAGCTCTTCCATCATTCCCGTTTCCCCCATAGGGCCTTCCGCCTTCGGTCAGAGAGCCGAAGTCAGATACTCCCTAAGGAGATTCAGACAGGTTTTCCTGCGGTATTCCGCCGTGGACCTCTGGTCATCGATCGGGTGGATAATGGCGGCGTAATCATTGAGGATCCCCTCGATATCCAGCTCACCCCTCCTCTTCCCCAGAATTTTCTCCTCGATCCCTCGGCTCCGCAGAACCGTCGGTCCCACGGCTCCGAAGGCGATTCCCACGTCCTCTATGACATCCCGATCCACCCTATGCACTCCGGTGAAGACGAGTTTTGAAATGGCCAGGGATTTCCTCGCCCCTATCTTCATATAGGCGTAACCCGTCATGCCCTCGGGAATCAGGATCCGGGTAAGAAGCTGGTCCTTCCCGAGTACCGTGTTCTTGACTCCCTGGATAAACTCGTCTATTCCCATGATCCTTGTCCCGTCGGCGGATTCCAGGACCAGCAGGGCATTCATGGCGTAGAGAACCGGCAGGGTGTCCCCGGCGGGGGAGGCGTTGCAGACATTGCCCCCAATGGTGCCCAGGTTACGGATAGCCGGGGCGGCGACCTCCTCCACCGATTTTCTCAGGGGAGCGGGAATCCTATCGTCCTTCAGCAGGTCCGCGTAGGTACAGGCCGCCCCGATGGCTATGTGATCCCCCGCCTTCGTTACGGTTTTCAGCTCCTCCAGGGATCCGATGAAGAGAAAGGGTTTGTCGTGCCCCTCCCTTACCATGAGGTCGGTTCCCCCCCCATAGGGGATGGCCGGGCGGTCCTTTCTGATCTCCAGAGCTTCCTTCAGGGTGCGGGGAAAGTAGGCGTCTACCATAATCCCTTCCCCTCTTCCGCGGCCCGGGAGACCGCATCCACGATCATGTTATACCCGGTGCAGCGGCAAAGATTCCCCGAGAGGCCCT
>QKAI01000020.1 GCA_003246505.1 Spirochaetaceae bacterium
GCTGGTGGGACAGGAATTTGTTGTCTCCACCATAGAGAATTCCATCAGCCGGGGCCAGATAGCCCACGCCTATCTCTTTTCCGGCCCCCGGGGAACGGGAAAGACCTCCTCCGCCCGCATTCTGGCCAAGAGCCTGAACTGCCAGGAGGGCCCCACGGCGGAACCCTGCGGCAAATGCCCCAACTGCCTGGAGATCACCCGGGGCAACTCCCTGGACGTCATTGAGATAGACGGGGCCTCCAACACGGGGGTCAACGACATAAGGGAGATCAAGGACGAGGTCCTCTTCGCCCCCACCAACTCCCGCTACAAGGTTTACATCATAGACGAGGTGCACATGCTCTCGAACAGCGCCTTCAATGCCCTTTTGAAGACGATCGAAGAGCCCCCTCCCTACATCATATTCATATTCGCCACCACGGAGATCCACAAGGTCCCCGCCACCATCCGCTCCCGGTGCCAGCAGTTCAACTTCCGCCTCTTCTCCCTGGATACGGTGAAGGAGCAGCTCTCCCTGGCCTGCAGGGAGATGGGGGTGGAGTACGAGGAGGACGCCCTCCTGTGGATCGCCAAGGAGGGGACCGGATCCATGCGCGACTCCTACACCCTCTTCGACCAGGTCGTCTCCTTCTCCGACGGTTTCATCACCGTGGAGAAAATCCGGCAGAAGCTGGGCCTCGTGGGCCTGGACAGGATCAACGAGCTGGCCCGGCTCATCGCGGAAGGGGAGATCAGACCGGTCATGGAGAGCGCCGACGGGATCATCTCCGCCGGTGTGTCCATCGAACAGTTCCTGGTGGAAATTGCGGAGTATTTCCGGAACATCCTCCTTCTGAAGAGCGGCATAGAGAAGGAGTCCCTGCTGGGCAGTTCCCCGGAAAGCTTCGACCGGGAGGTGGTCGCCTCCTTCACCGAGAATCAGCTCCTGGAGGGATCCCGTCTTATCTTCCAGCTATACAAGGATATACGCTATTCTCTGAACCAGAGATTCGAGCTGGAGCTTCTCCTGTCCCGGCTGGTAAAGCTCCGGAGCTACTTCGGCATGGAGGAGCTCCTCGGGCAGATCAAGAATCTCCGCCAGCAGCTGACCGGCGGCCCCATACGGGTGAGCGAATCCCCCGCCGGATCCGCCCCGCCGACTGAGGATCTCCCCGGGGGGGAGGATAAAAAAAAAAGCCTGAATGAGGAGGACCCGGGCGATGCGGCCCGGAGTTTCTTCACCATGTTCTCCGATAAGAAGCGGGCCGAACCGTCGGTTCCCAGGGATAATGTCGGGGACGTCCTGCCCGACTGCGACTACGCCGCAGACGACGGCGGGGAGGATCTCCCCGTCGGGCCTGAACCGGAGCCCCCCTTTGAAATCGCCGCCGGGGAGGAGGAACTTCCCGCGGAAGAGATCGAGGGGGACTGGTGGGACGGCCTTCTGAACCGGATGAAGAGGGACGGCAACGTGGTTCTCATGGGCAGCATGAGCAAGGGACGGCACCGTCTGGAAGATGATCATTTGACCCTGATCTTTCCCACCCCCTTCATCGCCGAATCGGTGGAAAGGGAAAAGAACTACATAAGGGAGCTGCTCAGCTCCCAGACGGGGAGGAATTATTCCCTGCAAATTGTCATAGAGAAGCCCCGGGAAGCGGTGGAAGTGAAAAGGGTGGATGAGAAGGTCGACCTTTTCCTGCGGATTTTCGGAGGGACCGTCGTACAGGACGGAACGGGAGGAAAGGATGAATATTAATCCCCTGGACTTTGTCAAAAACCTGCAGCAGATGCAGGACCAGATGAAGGACGTGCAGGATAAGCTGAAGGACCTCAAGGCGGAGGGATCCGCCGGGGGAGAGCTGGTCCGGGTGGTCATCAACGGGAAAATGGAGATCGAGGATATCAAGATCGATCCCATAGCCGTGGATCCCCGGGATGTGCCCATGCTGGAGGCGCTGATCCTCTCCGCCATTGAAGGGGCGACCGGGGCCATCAAGGAGAAGATCCAGAGGGAGGTCTCAACGGACACCCTCTCCCAGCTTTTTTCCGGTATGAATACGTGAACCAGTTGGAACTGGTGGTCAACAGTCTCTCCCGCCTGCCCGGCCTGGGAAAGAAAAGCGCCACCCGCATGGCCTACTGGCTTCTGCGCAGTGACCGGGATTTCAACGTCACCCTGGGCGAGGCCATCCGGGAGCTTCAGGATCGCATTATTCCCTGTTCCGTCTGCGGGAACTATACCGAGGAGGATCCCTGCCCCCTCTGCACCGCCCCCGACCGGGACCGGGATCTGATCTGCGTGGTGGAGCAGCCCCAGGATATCATGACCATCGAGTCCACAGGGGAGTACCGGGGACTCTACCACGTCCTGAACGGTGTTCTGGCCCCCCTGGACGGTATCGGGCCGGAGGAGCTGGGACTGGACCGTCTCGTGAAGAGAGTGGGGGAGGAGGAGATCGGAGAGGTCATCATGGCCACCAATCCCACCCTGGAGGGGGATTCCACGGCCCTTTACATCGTCCGGCTC
>QKAI01000358.1 GCA_003246505.1 Spirochaetaceae bacterium
TTTGTAGCTCTTGAGAATGACGAAGGTCTCCGTGGAGCGGATCCCCTTGACCCCGGAGAGCTGGTGGGTCAGGAACTCCACCAGGCCGTGGTTGGAATCGGTGAGAACCTCCGCCACGATGTCGTAACGGCCGCTGGTGATGGAGGCGGAGAGCACGTCGGGCAGAGCGGCGATCTGCTCCACCCTCTCCTTGAGATAGCAGCTCTCCTGAATGGATATGCCGATCATGGCCAGCTGCTGATCCGCCAGGACTTCCGGATTGATCTGAGCCCGGATCGTGAGGATGTCCGCCTCCTTGAGACGTTTCAAACGCTGCCGGACGGTCCCTTCGGAAATGCCGAGCAGTCTCGCCACGGCGTTATTGGACTGATCCTCCTCTCGGAGTATCTCAATAATTTTCCAATCCAGATCGTCCGGTGTGTACACGTTATATTACCTCTTCCACGGGTGTATAGGGCAGGCCGAAAGCTTCGGCCACATCGGGAAATGTACAATTTCCCTTATAAATATTCAAGCCCCTCCGTATAAGTATGCTCTCGCGGCAGGCCTGCTCCACCCCCTTGTCGGCAAGGAGAAGACCCGGCTTGAGGGTGGTGCTCGTCAGGGCGAGGGTGGAGGTGCGGGAAACCGCCCCGGGCATGTTGGCCACGCAGTAGTGGACCACGTCCTCCACGGTGAAAACCGGGTCGTCGTGGGTGGTGGCCCGGGAGGTCTCGAAACATCCCCCCTGGTCGATGGCCACGTCCACGACCACGGAGCCCTTCTTCATCATCTTCAGGTGCTCCTTCTTGAGCAGATGGGGCGCCCGGGCGCCGGGGATGAGGACGGCGCCGATGATCAGATCGCTCTCCCGGGCGACTTTCTCTATATTGGCAGGAGTGGAATAAAGGGTATTTAACCGCCCCATATACAGATGGTCAAGATACTCCAGACGGGCGGAATTGATATCCAGAATGGTGACTTCCGCCCCCATGCCCATGGCGATCTGCGCCGCGTTGGTACCCACCACGCCGCCCCCCAGAATGGCCACCTTCCCCCGGGCCACGCCGGGCACTCCGCCCAGGAGGACACCCCGTCCGCCGAAGGGCTTTTCCAGAAATTTGGCTCCCTCCTGAATGCTCAGGCGGCCGGCGATCTCGCTCATGGGCTTGAGACAGGGCAGGGTCCCGTCCTCCTTCTCCATGGTTTCGTAGGCCACGCATTTGGCACCGCTCTTCAGAAGCCCCTCGGTCTGGGGTTTGTCCGCGGCCAGATGAAGATAGGTGTAGAGGATCTGGTCCTCCCGGAGCATCTCGTACTCCGCCCTCTGGGGCTCCTTCACCTTCACGATCATATCCGATTTTTCGAAGACCTCCAGGGCCGTATCGATCAGGACCGCCCCTTCCCGGGCATACTCCTCATCGTCGAATCCGGCGCCCTCCCCGGCCCCCTTCTCCACCAGCACCCTGTGTCCGTGCTGCACATAGCTCTTAACGCACTGGGGGGTCAGACCCACCCGGTACTCATGTTTCTTGATTTCCTTTACGGTTCCTACGGTCATACTTTCTTCTTCCTGTAGTGAGATTTTTTATGACCTAGTTTTAATTCGTATTTCGTTGCTTGTCAATACTCTTTATTCGTTTTACGTATTTATATCTCCATTTCTACACGATCCAGCCAATCGGACAGGAATAGGGAAAACAGGGATTCCTGCTCCATCTGAAGATTATGCCCCGCCCGGTCGAGGACGGCGAAGGTCCCCCGGGGGTAGTGTTCCAGCACCTTCCAGATATCCCGGTAGCCCACCACCGAATCCTGCCGACCCGCCAGAATCAGGGTGGGTTTCCCGAAGGGGAGGCCCTCCTCCACGGGGAAGGTGAACCGGTACCCTTCCCGGAGGTAGCGGCGGATGAAATCCCTGTCCCCCATGGCCAGGGCCTCGGCGATCTCCTCCCCGTATCTCCGCCAGGTCTCCCCGGTCTGAATGACCAGGTTCTTCCCGAATTCCTCCGCCTCCCCGGGGCTCAGACGGCCCAGGAATTCCTCATCCCGGTAGAAAACCCGGTGCGGGGGCAGTTCCCGCAGCCTCCGGTCCGGAATGGCCACGGGGCAGAGAAGAAAAAGGCCATCGATCTCCTCTGCATATTTATTCACCATCCCCCGGGCCAGATACCCTCCGTAGGAGTATCCGGCGACCAGATAGTTCTCCCCCGGGATGATTCTCCCCGCCAGCTCCCGGACCCGCTCCATCATGTCGTCCGCGCAGCCTATGTCCCCGGAGCTTTCCGAAAGGCCCATGCCGGGAAGATCCAGGTAGATCCGCCGGTACCCCTTCCTCTCCGCGAAGAAGGGTTCCATGGCCCCGGAGAGGCAGCGGTGGTCCACGGGGAATCCGTGAAGACAGAGTATTCCCCTTCCCTCCCCCCTGGTTTCAAAGTAGATCCTCTTCCCCCCGATCCTTTCGTACATGCGCCCCACCTCCCCTTTAGCCTCACCCCACTATGATCCCCCGGCGGGAGGATCCC
>QKAI01000072.1 GCA_003246505.1 Spirochaetaceae bacterium
GTCCCTCCTTTACAGCATACCCCTCATGCTGTGCGGGCTCGGCGTCTCCATCTCCTTCAAGATGAACCTGAACAATCTGGGGGCGGAGGGGCAGTATGCCATAGGGGCTATCGCCGCGGGGGGCTTCGCCCTTTTCGGTCCGGCCATGCCCCTGGTGGTGAAGCTGGTCATAGCCATAGTGCTGGGCGTCCTCTCCGGAGGGGCATGGGCCTTCCTGGCCGCCCTCCCCAAGGCTCTCTGGGGCGTGAATGAGACAATCATCTCCCTCATGATGAACTATATCGCCCTGCTGTTCCTGGACTATCTCTGCCGCGGGCCCTGGCAGAACAACGAGGGGCTGAATCTTCCCTATTCCGCGTCCCTTGAGAAAGGTCTCCACCTGCCCAACCTGTTCGGCAGCAATATCAATTCGGGTATCCTGATAGCCCTGATTCTCGCGGTCGTCCTCTACCTCTTCTTCAACAGGACCACCAGCGGCTATCAGATCTCCGTCATAAGGGAGAGCCCCGTCGCCGCCCATTACGCGGGGATCAACATAAAGAGGAACATCCTCCTCGTCATGGCGATCAGCGGCGCCCTGGCGGGAATGGCGGGGGTCGTGAAGGTCTTCGGGATCACCCACCGCCTGCAGCCCGCACTTCCGGGAGGGGCGGGATTCACGGGCATCGTCATAGCCTATCTCAGCAATTTCAATCCCCTGATGGTGCTGCTCGTCTCCTTCTTCTTCGGCGGGCTGAACACGGGCAGCTACTCCGTGCAGATCTCCGGAGTCCCTTCCCAGATCGCCACGATGATCCAGGGATCCATACTGGTCTTCGTTCTGGCGGGGGAGTTCTTCATAAGGAACAGGGTTATCGTCACGAGAACCGGGGCAGCCGTCCCGAATCCGGCGGAGGGGGTTGAATAATGATTTTCCTGGTATCCATTCTGGCTTCGGCCGTTGTCTACGCCGTTTCCATACTCTATGCGACCATAGGGGAGATTTTCGCCCAGCGCTCCGGCGTCATGAATCTGGGCCTGGAGGGCATCATGCTCATGGGCGCCGTGTCCGGCTATATCACCGTGGTTCATACCCACAGCCTGGCCCTGGCCATAGCGGTGGTTATCCTCGTCGGCATCGCCCTGGGATTTGTCTTCGCCTTCCTGACCGTGACCCTGAGAGCGAACCAGGTGGTTTGCGGCCTGGCCCTGCTGACCTTCGGCATGGGGCTCAGCGGCTTTCTGGGGAAGAGCGTTTCCGGCATCAGCGCCAATCTCAAGTTTGAAAAGTTCGATTTCCCCCTCCTTTCGCGGATCCCGGTCATCGGGGAGATATTCTTCCACCAGGACCTGCTGGTCTACATCATGTACCTGATCATTCCCCTTTCCATTTTCTACATCTACAGGACCAAGTACGGCATGCTTCTCCGGGCGCTGGGGGAGAATCCCGCCGCCCTGGATGTGGAGGGCATCAACGTGTTCGCCCTCCGCTACGCCTACGTCATCTTCGGATGCGTCATGACCACCGTGAGCGGCGCCTATCTCTCCCTGGCCTACACGAACTTCTGGAGCGAGGGCATGACGAGCGGAAGGGGCTGGATCGCCGCCGCCCTGGTCACCTTTTCCTCGTGGAAACCGAGGGCCGCGGTCTGGGGGGCCCTGCTTTTCGGGGGCGTCAGCATCATCGGCACGAATATGCAGATCTACATCCCCGCCATCCCCTCCCAGTTCTTCAGCATGTTCCCCTATTTCGTGACCATTGTCGTGCTGATCCTTTCCTGCGGGAGCTTCCGAAAAAAGCGGCCGGAACAGCCCTCCAGCCTCTGCGTTCCCTACGAGCGGGAGGGGAGATGAACCTGCCCGGGGCCCGATTCTTGGAATAAATGCGGTCAAGCATTTAAATATAGTTTTACATAGGAGAAGAAAAGTATGAAAAGAGCATTCGGAGTCATCCTGATGACATTGATGCTGGGAAGTATGGCCTTTGCCGGAGGACAGCAGGACAGCGGCGCGGCGGCGGATAAGTCCGCGGTCAAATCCGTTTCGGATCTGAAGATCGGCGCTATCACCACCTTCGTGAAAGAGGACGGCGGCTGGTGCCAGGGACAGTACAAGGGTATCGTCAACGCCATGGCCGCCCTTAACATCCCCGCAGAGAATTTGATCTTCGTGGAGAACACCGCCGAGGAGGTGACCGCTGTTACCGCCGCCATCGATGCCCTGGCCGACGAAGGGGTCAACGTGATTTTCGGCGCCTCCACCGGATACGCACCGATTCTGTCCGAACTTTCCCCGAACTATCCCGACATCGTTTTCGCCCAGGTCGGTGACAAGGTGGACAATCTGATCAGCTTCCAGATCCGGGACTATCAGGCCATGTTCCTCCTCGGCGCCACCGCGGCCATGGTTTCCGATAACAGCCTTCTGGGGTATTCCGCGGGTATGTCCGAAGCTTCCGTAAGGCGGGGGATCAACTCCTTCGCCCTGGGAGCCAAATACGTGGAATCCGATTCCAAAGTCCAGGTCGTCTGGGCAGACAGCTGGTATGACGTGGACAAGGAAACCCAGTGCGCCAAGAGCCTGATCAACATGGGCATCACCGCCATGGGCATCAACGCTTCTTCCCCCGCCATCCCCCAGACCTGCCAGGAGAACGGGGTCTTCTGCACCGGGTACCACACGGATATGTACGACTACGCCCCCAAGGCGGTCATGGTCTCCTTTGTCTGGAACTGGGCCCCCATCTTCGAAACAGTCCTCTCCTCCGTCGCCGACGGTACGGCGAGCTACGACGACTACTACTTTTGGGGCGCCGAGAAGGATTGTGCCCAGATCTCCGATTTCAACTCCGCCATCGTTTCCGACGATATCAAGGCTAAGGTCCTGGCTCTTAGGGACAAGGTCATTTCAGGTGAAATCGAAGTTTTCGGCGGGGAGCTGAAAGACAACAAGGGCACCCTGCTGGTTAAGGCGGGAGAAGTTATGGGCGATAAGGAAATCAGCGCTCAGAAATTCCTGGTCAGCAACGTCATAGGCGAGTGGTAAAATATTATATCAAATTGATTTAAAATGTTACGGGGCCGTCGGAGGCAAAAGCCGCCGGCCCCGTTTTGAAGAAAAAAAGAGGGTGGGGAAAAATGCTGCATATTCGATTTAATCTGAACGGGAAGGATGTGGACGCGGATATCCATGAGGGTACCAGGGCTATCGATCTGCTTCGCGATACCTTTGAACTGACGGGGACCAAGGAGTCCTGCGGACAGGGCGAGTGCGGTTCCTGCACGATTCTTCTTGATGACGAGGCGATCCACTCCTGCCTTCTCCTGGCGGCCCAGATGGAGGGGTGCCGGGTCGTTACGATCGAGGGACTTGAGAAGGAGGGGGAGCTGGATGCCCTGCAGCAGGCTTTTCTGGACGCGGGAGCCATACAGTGCGGTTACTGCACCCCCGGGATGATCATGGCGGCGAAGGGGCTTCTCCTGCATAATCCGGCGCCCACGGCGGAGGAGATCAGAGATGCCATGGCGGGAAATCTCTGCCGGTGCACGGGATACAAGAAAATCGGTGAGGCGGTGTCCCTCGCCGCGGACAGGCAAAGGAATTAAGGGAAAATCATGCTGCTTCCTGTAGAGAGAATATACCAATGTGAAAGTGTGTCCCAGGCTCTGGACTGTCTCGCTGCGGACGGAGAAGCCCTCCCCCTGGCCGCCGGGACCGATCTCGTCCCCGTCCTCCGGGACCGGGCGATGGACAGGGCCAGGCTGGTCGACCTCCATGGGCTTAAGGAGCTGGACTATATCCGCTTTGAGGACGGGATGCTGCGCATCGGAGCCATGGCCACCCACCAGAGTATAGCCGCCAGCGACAAAGTAAAGGAGATGCTCCCCGCTCTGGCCCATGCCTGCTCCCAGGTGGGATCGGCCCAGATCAGAAGAAGGGCGACGATAGGAGGCAACGTCTGCCATGCCTCGCCGGCCGCGGACACCCTGCCCGTGCTTATCGCGGCGGAAGCCTGCGCGGTGACCCGTTCGAAGGAGTTCAGGAAAACGGTTCTCCTGGAACAGTTCATCACCGGGGTCAAAACCACGAGCCTGCCCCAGGATTCCCTGCTGGAGGAGATTATCATCCTGATCCCGGAGGGGGGATGGAAGGGGAACTACTACCGTCTGGGAGGGCGGAACGCCCTCACCATCGCCATCTCCTCCGTGGCTGTCCTGAAGGGGAGCCGGGGCATAAGGGCCGCCTACGGGTCCATGGGGCCGACGGTGAAGCGGATAGGGGCCGTGGAGGAGTACCTGAATTCCTGCAGGGAAGCGAAGAGAAGCATTCTCCGCGTCCTGGCGGAGCAGAATCTCTCCCCCATTTCCGACATAAGGGCCACCCGGGAGTACCGCCTGGATGTGGCCGCCAATTTCACATGGCTCGGCTATAGGGAGCTGGCGGAGTAGTATGCCCGTTCTCATCGCCTGCTCGATGCTCAGAAGGGAGCTAGAGTTTCTTATCCGCAAACACGATCTTTCCCTCCGGACGGTATGGATGGAGAAGGGGCTCCACGAGTATCCGCAGAAGTGCCGGGAAAGCCTTCAGAGGGAGATCGATGCCTGCGGAGAGGGGGAGCAGGTCCTCCTGGCCTACGGTTTGTGCGGCAACGCCACCCTGGGGCTTCATAGCGGCGGCCGGACTCTGATCATTCCGAAATTTGATGATTGCATAAGAATGCTCCTGGCGCCCGATGAACCGGGGGAGATCCCCGTGGACCCCCGCTCCCTTTACTTTACCGAGGCATGGATCGATTCGGAGAAATTCCTGTTCCGCGACCTGGACAGCTATGTCGATGCCTACGGGGAGAAAAGGGGCATGAAGATCGCCGGCAAAATGATCGGGGGCTATCGGCGACTCTGCCTGATTGACTCGGGGGACTTCTATTCCGCCGCCGCCGCTTCAAGGCTTCGGGAGGAGGCGAAGAAATGGGGGCTGGAATACGGGGAGAGGGCCGGTTCCACCAGGATTCTGGAGAAACTCCTCCTGGGGAAGTGGGACGGGGAATTCTGCCGCATCGGGCCGGAAAGCACCGTGGATTATTCCCACTTCGAGGATCGGGCCCGCTGCGCCGATTGGTACGGGGGAGCCCTGTGACGGGGGAATTCACAAGCATCGGGAAACGGGTTCCCCGCAGCGACGGCAGGCAGAAGGCCACCGGTGCGTTCCGCTATATGACCGATATCCCCCGGGAGGACAGGCTCTACGGGGCCCTGGTGCATCCCCGCTGCTCCCACGCCTTGGTGGATGGCATCGATGTCTCCGGAGCCCTCGCCTGCCCCGGCGTCGTACGGGTCGTGACGGCGAAGGACGTACCCGGCCTCAACAGGCACGGATTGATCTGGAAGGACCAGCCCGTATTCTGCGACCGGGTCGTTCGTTACTCCGGGGATACCCTGGCCGACGTCATAGCGGTTACCCCGGAGATCGCCCTTCGGGCCGCCGCGCTGGTCAGGGTCAGCCTCAGCCCCCTCCCGGAAGTGCTGACCCCGGAGGAAGCCCTGGCCCAGGGGGCCCCGGCGATTCATGACGGGGGGAATCTGGCGGCGGAATACTCCTTTGCGAAGGGCGACGTGGCGGACGCTTTCTCCCGGTCCGACGTAATCGTGGAGGAGACCTTCCTCACCCCCTACCAGGAGCATGCCTACCTGGAGACGGAGGGGGGGGCGGCCCGGCCCCTTCCCGGGGGGGGAGTGGAAATATGGGAGGGATGCCAGAACGGCATCCGGGCCGCCCGGGACCTGGCTCTGATCCTGAACGTGCCCGAGGAGAGGGTCATCGTCCATTCCCATCCCCTGGGGGGGGGATTCGGGGGAAAGGACGATCTGACCCTGCAGGGAATACTGGCCGTATGCGCCCATGCCTGCGGGAAGCCGGTGCAGATCGATTTCTCCCGGGAGGAGTCCTTCCTGGTCAGTCCGAAGCGGATGCCCATGAAAATCCGTATGAAGATGGGGGCCACCTGGGAGGGAAAACTGCTGGCCATTTCCGTGCATCTCCTGGGAACCTGCGGCGCCTATGCCTGTTACGGGCCCGCCATAATGAGCCTGGCCCTGGAGCACGCCTGCGGATTTTACCTGTTTCCCCATGTCGAGGTGGCCGGTGAGCTGGGCTACACCAACAATTCCCTGGTCAGCGCCTTCCGGGGATTCGGGAACGTGCAGGTGAATTTCGCCGTGGAGAGCATGATGGACATGGTGGCGGAAAAGCTGGGAATGGATCCGGTCGCCTTCCGCCGGATGAACGCTCTCCGGCCGGGGGTCCGTACCAGCTACGGCTACTTGACTTCCCCCAGTGTCTACGCCGATGGGGTCCTGGGGAAACTGGAGGAGACGGAGCTTTGGCGTGACAGGGAGTCCTTCAGGCAATCCGCCCCCAAGCCCTGGCTTAAGAGGGGAGTGGGCATGGCCGCCTGTTTCCAGGGGGTGGGCCTGGGGAATCACTGCTTTCCCGATTCGGCGCGGGCCCGGGTCGATCTGCGGGAGGATGGGACCTTCCTTATCGCCTTCAGCAATGAGGACATGGGCCAGGGGAATGTGACCACACTCCAGATGATGGCCGCGGAGAGTCTGAAGGTTCCCCTCTCCCGCATAGAGGCGGTCTGCGGCATCAGCGGACAGGTCCCGGAAAGCGGAGCCACAACGGCGAGCAAGACCACCTACCTGACGGGAAAAGCGGTGCTGGGGGCAACGGAGAAACTGCTGGCCGCTGCAGGAAAAGCCCTGGGCTGCGGCCGGGATGATCTTGTCCTGGACGATGGCGGGGCGAACGGCCGCCCCTGGAGTGAGATCTACGCTCTCCTCCCGCCGGGGGAACGGTCCTGGGAAGGATCCTCCGAGTTCCAATATGTGGAAGAGAGGTATGATTTCGGGGTCCATTACGTCTACGCCTACCTTAGCCAGGTCGCCGGGGTGGAGGTGAATACCCTGACCGGGGAGGTCCGGGTTTTGAAGACGGAGATGATCCCCGCCTCGGGGAGGGTGATAAATCCTCTGGGCTTCGAGGGCCAGTGCGAGGGGGGAGCGGTCATGGGCATGGGTTATGCCCTGCATGAGGACTTCTCCGTTCCGGGGAATCCCCGGGGAATAACCCGGAATTTCCAAACCTACCTGATCCCGACGATGGCCGATATGCCGGATATCGCCGTGACGGCAATGGAAGAGAGTGAAGTGACGGGACCCTTCGGGGCCAGCGGAATCGGGGAATCGGTTGCCGTGACAGGTTCTGCGGCGATTATGAACGGCGTCTTTGATGCGGTGGGAATCAGGATACGAGAATTGCCCTGCTCCAGGGAGACCCTGTTGCGGGAAATTAATGGGAATAATAAAAAAACAGAGAGGTGAATAACATGGATGAGCTTTTAAGGAAGATCAGCGAACTGGTCGCCGAAGGGGAAGAGGACGACTCGGTCGATCTGGTGAAGGAGGCCCTGGACAAGGGCATCGATCCCATGGTGATCCTGAATCAGGGAGCCGCCAGGGGGATGGATATCATCAGCGAACAATATAACAGCGGGGAAGCCTACCTGCCCGATCTTGTTCTGGCCGGGGACGCCATGAAAGCTGTCATGGACATTCTCTTCTCCCGGATGGATGCGGAAGAGGCCGCGGCCTCAAAGGTCGGGACCGTGGTCATAGGTCAGGCCAAGGGGGATGTCCACGATATCGGCAAGAACATCGTCGGCGCCCTCCTGGCGGTGAATGGCTTTGACGTCCACGATCTGGGGATCGATGTCCCCGTAAAGGGTTTTATCGAAAAGGCCAAGGAAGTGAACGCGGATATCGTTCTTGTCTCCACCCTCCTCACCACCTCCCTTCCCTATCTGGGGGATACGATCCAGTACATCACCGACGTGGGGTACCGGGAAAAATGGTACTACGCCGTGGGTGGGGGGCCGGTTACCTCCGATTTTTCCGCTAAAATCGGGGCGGACGGATGGTCGAGAACCGGTTTCGACTGTGTGAAAATGTGCCAGCAGTTCATGAAAGAGAAGACCCCCGGCAAGGGCGAGTTCGTTCTCATCGATTCGGAAGCCCTATAGGAGAGGCGACAATATGTATAACATTAAGGTACAGAGACTACTGAACAATCTGGATAAAGCCTATAAGGGGCCCATCATCTCCGTCAAGGAGTGGGACACGAAGATTATCCCCAAAACTATCAAGAGCATTCTTAAGAAGTACAACCTTCAGAACACCCTGGATATGGAGAACCCGATCAACTGCGACGACGCCCTGGCGGATACCTTCTTCCAGGCCGGCTGGGAGCTAGCTCTGGAGCTGGGCCTCTACTGCGAGGACACGGAACGGGTCATCAAGGTGACCGAGGAGGAGATCCTGGAGTGCATGAGGGATTATCCCTCCCAGCTGATCCTGGGAGAAGGGCAGGACCAGGTCATCATGAAGCCGAGGAAGCCGGAGGATCCCTATCCCCCCCTTCTCGCCGCCTCCCTGGGCATCGTCTGTTCCGAGGAGAACTACCTGCCCCTGGTTCAGGGCATCGTCAAATACAATAAGCTCGTGGACGTCCTGCACGGGCCCACCCTGGCCACGGTATTCGGCCGGGAGATCCGCTCCGGCACACCCTACGAAACGCTCATGGGCAATTACGAGTCCCGGCTCAAGCAGGAAGCCCTCTGGCGGGCCGGACGGCCGGGCATGGCCTGCACCGGCGTGGCCGGGGCGGTGACCGAGTACGGCCATCTGGGGGGAGCCCCCGCCGTGGCCGGTCAGGGGAACGTCACCATGTCCCTCTGCCCGGTGGAGCTCAAGTGCACCTTTTCCAACTTCCACCGCATCGTCCAGGGGCTGAATTACGGCCATAAGCTGCGCATAGGGGGATTCTCCTATATCGGCGGTTACGCCGGGCCCCCGGAAGGGGCCGCCCTGGCCAATATCGCCAACGACCTGCTCATTCCCACCATCCTGCAGGCGGACTATACCAGCTCCTACGTCTACGACATCCATCTCTTCGGAAACTGCGGCCGCAAGGCGGTCTGGGCCAACAGCATCGCCCACCAGGCGGTCAGCCGGAATACAGGATTCATGCGGAACAAAATCGTCAACGAGACCGCCGGGCCCTGTACGAAGATGTTCATGTACGAAGCGGCGGTGGGCCTGATGAACCACTGCGTTTCCGGCGCTTCCAAGACGACCCAGCCCCGTTCTGCCGGAGGGCGGTATACGGATTACATCACCCCCATGGAAGCCTGGTGGTGCGGGGACGTCTTCAAATCCTGCGCCGGCATGACCCGGAAGAGGGCGAACGAGATCGCCAAAAAAATCCTCCCCAAATATGAGGAGAAGCTGGGCGCCCCCGATAAGGGCATGCCCGTGGGCGAGTGTTTCGACCTGCAGAACCAGAGGCCCCTGGAGCACTACCGGACCCTGTACAACGAGGTGCGGGAGGAGCTGATCGACATAGGCATGCCCCTGGACAACTGCTTCGGCGGCTGGTATGCGGAGAAGATGGAAAAACGGCGCTCC
>QKAI01000397.1 GCA_003246505.1 Spirochaetaceae bacterium
CCTGGGGGAACTGGAGGAGGTGAAGGTTCACTTCCTCTGCACCCGGGACACCGCCTACTACGCCGCCGACCCCTGGCGGGGCAAGTGGGCCACCGAAGGGGGCGGCCTCATCATCAACCAGGCCATCCATACCCTGGACCTGCTGATTCAGCTCTTCGGGATGCCCTCCCGGGTGGAGAACCGCCTTTACCGGGAGAAGCTCGCCCCCATCGAGGTGGAGGACCGGTCCGAGGGGGCCTTCTTCTACGACGGGGGCCTCCGGGGCTGCCCCGGGGAGGTGAAGCTGATCCTGGAGAACGACCTGATCACTTCCTGGCAGCCGGATATCCACATCGGGGGAGCGAAGGCGGCCCTGGTTCTGAACGGGAGCGAGGAATTCACCTGCACCGATCCGGACCTGGCCGCCCGGCTGGCCCCCTTCGCCGGGGAGGAGCAGGCCAAGGCGCCGGGGAAGGCCTGCTACGGCTCCCTTCACGGCCGGAACTATGAAGACTTTCTGGGGGCGGTTATCGAAGACCGGGAACCGGCGGTCTCCCTGGAAAGCCTGGCCGAAACCACCGAGGCGGTGCTGGCCCTCTACCAGTCCCATTTCCGCCGCGAACCCCTTACCCTCCCCCTGACGGAGTGGAAGGAACCGATAACACTGGATTTCAAAGGAGCGAAACAATGAGAAAGGTAAGATTGGCCGTCGTGGGTCTGGGCAACATGGGTTCCAGCCACTGCAGGGACATCGACGGCATGGACAAGGCCGAGCTGGCCTGCGTCTGCGACAGGGACGGCAAGAAGGCGGACGAGTTCGCCGCGAAGTACGGCTGCAAGGCCTTCCACTCCACAAAGGAGATGTTCGAGAAGGGTGACATGGAGGGGGTCATCATCGCCACACCCCACTACGACCACACCACCATCGCCCTGGAAGCCTTCGCGAAGGGCATCCACGTGCTGACGGAAAAGCCCGTGGGGGTCCATGTGAAGGACATCCGCAAAATGATAGCCGCCCATGAAGAGGGCAGGAAAAAGAATCCCGGCCTGGTGTTCTCCGCCATGTTCCAGCAGAGGACCCGGGGCCCGGCCAAAAAGATCAAGCAGATCCTCGATTCGGGGGAGCTGGGCAAGCTGATCCGGACCACCTGGATCATCACCGACTGGTTCCGCACCCAGTCCTACTACAACTCCGGCGGCTGGCGGGCCACCTGGGAGGGGGAAGGGGGCGGCGTCCTCATGAACCAGTGCCCCCACCAGCTGGACATGTACCAGTGGTTCGTGGGCCGGCCCGACCGGATCCAGGGATTCGTCTCCCTGGGCAAGTACCACCAGATAGAGGTGGAGGACGAGGTGACCGCCTACTTCGAATACGACAACGGCATGGTGGGGCACTTCATCACAACCACCGGGGAGGCCCCGGGCACCAACCGCCTGGAGATCGTGGGGGAGCAGGGCAAACTCGTCTGGGAGGGGGACAGCCTCACCTACATCCGCAACGAAGAGTCCATGCTCAAGACCCTGGCCGAATCCCCCTTCGGATTCAAAAAGCCCGATTGCTGGACCTGCGACATCCCCTTCCCCGACGGAGGGGGGGAGCATAAAATCATAACGGAAAACTTCTGCGACGCGATAGCCGAGGGCAAGGCTCTGATCGCCCCCGCCGAGGAGGGGATCAACTCCATAGCCATCGACAACGCGATCATGCTCTCCGGATTCGAAAAGCGCATGGTGGACGTGCCCGTGGACGAGGACGCCTTCGAGGCGAAGCTGAAGGAACTGATCGCCGGATCGACGATCAGGAAAGTGGTATCGGAGAAGGCGGACGAGGACTTCTCCCGTTCGTTCTAATCCCAAGGAGATAAAAGAAATGAAAGAACCGGACACGAAAATCGGGGTAACCCTTTATAATTTGAGAGACTACTGCAAAACCGCGGAAGACCTGGACAGCACCCTGGGGAAGGTCAAGGAGATCGGCTATCAGGCGGTTCAGGTATCCGGCGTGGGGGTATCCCCGGAAGTGGTTAAGGAGAAGCTGGACAAGTACGGCCTTTTCGTCTGCGCCACCCATGAGAGCCTCCAGGATCTGAGGGACAACTTCGACGGGGTGGTGAAAAAGCTCCAGCTGTGGAACTGCGACTTCACCGCCATCGGATCGCCCGGCCCCGAATGGGATCCGGAGGAGGGAAAGACCACCGCCCTTATCGCCGAGCTCGATGAATTCGGCAGGCGCTTCGCCGCCCGGGGCATCCGCTTCGGCTACCACAACCACCACTTCGAATTCAGGAAGGCGGGCAGGGACAAGCTCTGGCTGGAGCGGCTCTACGACGAGACGAGCCGGGAGACCTTCTTCGCCGAGATCGACGTGCACTGGGTCCAGAGGGGCGGGCACAATCCGGTTGACTGGATCAGGAAGGTGGCCGGCCGCATGCCCGTCTGCCACTTCAAGGATTACGCGGTCCGGGGGAAGATGTGGGATTTCGAAATCAATTTCTGCGAGATCGGCGAGGGGAATCTGAACTGGCCGGAGATTATCAAAGCCTGCGACGAGACGGGCGTGCGCTGGGTCGTGGTGGAGCAGGACCAGCCCTTCGAGGGGAAGAGCATCTTCGAGTCTATCAAGATCTCCTATGACAACCTGATCAAGATGGGGGTGAAATAGTGTATTTCTCGGGATTCGCCGATGAGGCGTCCAAAGGGCTAGACGGCCAGATCAGGGCGACGAAGGAGCTGGGCTGGGATTTCATTGAGTCCCGCAATATCGACGGGGTCAATATCCACGACCTGAGCGAGGAAGCCTTCGAAGAGGCGGTCGGCAAACTGGCCGACAGCGGCATAAGGATCAACTGCTTCGGAAGCACCGTGGCCAACTGGAGGCTCGATCCCCGTTCCGACAGTGACTGGGAGCAGACCCGGAGCGACCTGAAAAGGGCCCTGGTGCGTATGGAAAAGCTGGGCACCGGAATGATCCGGGGCATGAGCTTCACCCGTATCCGGGACGCTTCGGTCTATACCCCGGAGCTGGAGAAGACCATTTTCACCCGGGTGGAGACCCTGGCGAAGATGTGCGAGGACGCGGGGGTCCTCTACCTGCACGAGAACTGCGCCAACTACGGGGGCATGTCCTCGGACCACGCCCTGAGGTTGATCGAAAACATAAAATCCCCGGCCTTCAAGTTCCTCTTCGATACGGGCAACCCGGTCAACTCCGTGGATTACCGCTTCGCCGGCATGTCGAAGATGCAGGACGCCTGGCAGTTCTACCGGGCCGTGAGGGAACACATCGCCTACGTGCATATCAAGGACGGGGTTTTCAACAGACTGACCCCTGAGTCGACCTTCAACGACTCCCGGTGGACCTTCCCCGGCGAGGGCCAGGGCAAGGTGAGGGAGATCGTGGCGGATCTTCTCGCAAGCGGTTACGACGGGGGATTCTCCATCGAGCCCCACATGACCATCGTCTTCCATGAGGAGGATTCCACCAGCCGGGACGAGGTCATGTACCAAAACTATGTGGAGTACGGACGCCGGTTCATGAAGCTGGTGGAAGAAGCCCGCTGAAAGGAAGGGCCGCGGCTCCCTTGACGTCCAATAATGAATTTCCCTAACATGGGAGCATGAAAAAGCGATTTCTCTTCCTGCTTGCCCTCTGCCCGTTTCTGCTGTTTTCCCAGCAGAAGGGCATCGGGCTGGATATCCGGATCTCCCTCGAATCGGATGTTTCCGACGACGGCTCCTCGGTGGTCGAGATAAGGGACGACACGATGAGGTTGGGCGGCAGCTTCCACTATTTCGAGGGAGACAGCCGGGAATACATGGGCTCCCTCTTCTTAGGCCATAACAGCGCTTCAAATGGGGTGAGCGAAACGGAACAGACATTTCTGGGCCTGGGAGGGGGCGTCAATTTTCCTCTTCTCGGGGGAAAGCTGATAAGTGCCGGATTCGGGGGGGAAGCACGGCTTGAGATCTATATGGAGCCGGAGAGAACCCCAGCCAGGGATTACGACGGCTATTTCAAGGGACTTCTCGCTCTGGAAATACCCCTCTTCCTTGACGTGGCCATTCACGAGAAGTTCCTGCTCCGCTTCTCCGCCGTCGCCGCGGGATGGCTCATGGATATCCAGTATAAAGAGGAAAGCGGGATCAAGGAAACACTCTTCAATATGGATCTCTACACCACCACGACCGGGGGCCCCGGGGATATGGAATGGTTCCCCTTCCGGATCTACTTTATCTACAAACTCTAGTAGAGATCCCGGTTTGCCAGGTTTTGATCGAAGAGCCACCCTATCACTTCCGGGTCCTTGAACACCGGTCCGGCGGAGTGGCCCAGGCCGGCATAGGTCGTCGATTTGAAAATATCCCTCTTCGCCTGCCTCAGGGTATAGGTGGCGGTATCGTAGGAGTACACCGTGGACGGATCCCAGCTGTTGCTGTAGGAGAGGCGCCCTTGGGCGGCAATCTCCAGGGTCCCCGGATAATACTTCCTCGCTTCTTTGTAATCCGCTTCCCCGTCGTAATAGGGGCTGGCGCTGCCCAGATGGAACCAACAGCAGACGTGGTCCAGCACTTCCTTCGATTTCATATAGCCGAACCATCCCCCTTCGGCGGGCACTATCGCCGCGGTGAGATAGCCGTATTCGGTATACAGGTCCTGGGCCATATAGGTGGTTCCCATGGCGCCCATGGAAAATCCGATGATGTAGATGCGGTTCCGGTCAATCTTGTAATTCCTGTTCTCGATGATGCCCCGGATGACGGCGCGGATCCAGGCGGAGTTGTCCGCCCCTCCCAGATCCCCCCCGAATCCCAGATTGGTGTTATTGGGGGCGAAATAGACGCAGGGATAGGCGTCCCTGACCTCGCTGACCACGTAATAGTGATCCGTAAGGGATGTGCTGCCGTGAAGGCTTATCACCAGAGGGTAAAGGTTCATGAAATTCCCATCCTCACCGAATCCTTCTGGCAGGGAGAGCTTATAGGTGTGGGCCCCCCCCTCCAGGGAGACCAGCCCCTCCTGAACGGGAGGATAAAGGACCAACCCGGAGTAGAGATCGCAGCCGGCCAGGAGCAAAAGAAGGGGAAGCAGGAAAATCGTTCCCCGGTTCAGACGTCCCGTGATCATCAATCGTCGGGGAGCAGGATGGGATAGATCTGAATGCCCATCTTCCGGGCCGCGTCGAAGACCATGTCCTCGGTGATCTTTCCCTTGGGATAGGAGTGGGGCATGGCGTCACCCACCTGTATGATGAGGCGGTTGGCCGCCTGCCAGTCGTAGTTGATGATGGCGTCGTAGAGCCCCTCGTAGACCGCTTCCTGCTTGTCCCCTCCCCCGTCCACGGTGATCATGTTCAGCCGGGCCTGGATGGCGTCCAGGTCGTATTCGAAGGGGAAGTCGTGGGTCAGGTAGGCGTCCTTGTAGTCCCGGTAGAGAACCATGCCTATGCGGAAGTGGCTGTAGCTCATGATCTGCTCCTCCACCATGGGGAGCAGGTTCTGCCGCAGGAAGGCCACGTCGTTCTTCATGCTGATGGTGGTGTCGATAACCAGGACCACGTCCACGTCTTCCCCCCGGGTGATCAGTTCGGCGATGCGCCGGGCCGCGGCGGCCGTATCGTTGACCGGGGTGAAGACCCCCTCCGTCTCATCGGCCACGGTGGCGAAGATCTTCTCCTCCTTCTCCACCTCCAGGGCGGGGGGAGTGGGCGGGGGCAGTTCCTCCATCTCCAGGATGAAGGGGTTGTCATGGTAGGCGCCGGCGTAGTCCGCGTAGGGCAGCTCGAAGGTGCGGATGTTCAGCCAGGTGCCCTTGCGGATTTCGATCTGGCCCTCCCGGCTGCCGGGGTAGCTGTAACCGTAGGTCACGTTCAGGGGGACGAAGACATGGAAGGCGTCCCCGCCGAAAACGTCGTTGTATTCGGGGGTGGAGTCCATGAGGAAATAGAGGGGGGTGGAGGATTCCATGAACTTTCCGTTCAGGATGCGCTTCTCGTCCCCGTTGACGCTGTTGTACTCATAGGCCCGGAGGGTAAAGGAGTCGGCCCTCATGTCCGGATCGGCGCTGGATTCGGAGAGAAGGACCGATCCCAGGCCCGCCCTGGCCCGTATCCACAGGTCGAAACCTTCGCTGTTCCGGGCGATCTCTATGTAAATGTCTCCCTTGTTGATGATCAGATCATCGGCGGAAAGGAGAAAACCTGTAAAAAGAGCTAGGGCTGTTATCAGGAGGGCTTTACGTCTCATACTGTTCATTATCGGCTCCTCTCTCCTTTAAAATAACCATATCCTTGTCCCGAAAGAGAACCTCCCGCCCGAGGGCCTCCCCCAGCCAGAGAAAACTCCTGCGGGAGAAGAAGGAGATATGGGTTCCGTCCTCCCGGTAGAACCAGCGGGGAAAATCGGTATCCCCCTCCAGGAACCGGGTCATCAGGGCCAGCACCCCTCCCCGGTTCAGAAGCCCCGCCAGAAGGCGTATCCTCTCCCCCGGACGGGCCAGATGCTCCGCCACCTCCGTGGAGGTGATGAAATCGTAGCGCCCGTACTCCAGGAGCTCCGGCTCGGGGCGGAAGTAGGGATCGTAACAGGCCATCCCGTAGCCCCGCTCCTCCAGCATCTCCGCCAGCACCGGGACGGGACCGCAGCCGAAGTCCAGCCCCGCCTCGGCGCCGGGGCCCAGATTCTCCTCCAGAAAGGGGATGATCCGTCCCAGGAAGTCCCGGTAGCCCCGGTCCTCCCGGCTGTTCCGGTGCCGGCCGTAGCGGGCCTTCTCCTCCTCCGGGCCCATCTGCCAGGGAGGGGGGACAAAGGTCAGGTCGCAGCGGCGGCAGCGGTAGTAGGGGCGCATCCTGTCCCGATGAAAGAGGGGATGGGCCTCCTCCCGCCCGCAGAGGGGGCAGGGCCCCTCCCAGCCTAGTTCCGGCATATCTTGAACCATCGCGGCTGAAACCCCTCCAGGGTAAGGTGAAGTTCCCCTTCGTTCAGGGGGAAGGTCTCCCCGGTGAGAAGATCCTCCACCCTCTCCACGGGGCCTGCGACCCCCTCCAGCTCCTCAACGGGAAGGAGGATCTCCGCCGGTTCGGAGGAGATGTTGCCCAGAATCAGGGAGTGATCCCCCCCGGCAAAGGGATGGTTGAGAAAGACCCGGTCCCCGGGGGTGAGGAATTCGAAGTGGCTGTCCCCGGGATAGAAGGCCCCGTCCCCGCTGCGCAGGGCGATCATTTGATTCATGAGGGGCACATAGACCCGGCGGAAGGGATCGGCCTCGAAATCCAGCTCCCCCACATGGGATTTATGCCGGTTCAGATCCCGGGGCCGGCCGCTCAGGGCATAACCCTCCCGGTCGTTTTCCAGGCCCCACAGGTCGTTCATATAGACGGCGGGGACCACCTGCCCCATGGTCAGCACGTAGAGCTGGGCCAGGGCCAGGCGGCGGGCTTCCTCCTCCGGCGAGCCTATCCCCTCCAGGGAGAGGGAGGAACGGGAGGTGGCGCATAACTCGTAGGGGGTCCTCCCCTCCACGGACCAGTCGAGCCAGAATACCACCGGAGGCAGCAGGAGCAGCTCCTCCCGATCCATTCCGGAAATATCCTCCAGGACCTCCAGGAGGGAGTCCCGGCTGTGTCTCTCCCGCAGGGTCAGGATATCCCCGTCCCCGTAGAAGAGAGCCTCCAGGGAGTCGCGGTGCTCCTCCCAGAGAAGCTCCCCCAGGATTTTCTCAAAGGTATCCCGGGGCAGGGTTCCCGCCGGGACGGAACGGTATTTCGGCTTCCCTCCCCGCTCCTCGATGATTTTCTGCAGGGAGGCGAAATCGGTGAGGGAGATATGCCCGTCGGTCCGGTCCACCCCCAGCCCCTGGACGGAGCGGCCGTCGTGGGTGCTGAGCATGACGAAGAGGACCAGATTCGGGGGACACTGCTGCTCCATCATCTCGTGGAGATGTTCCAGGGGGGCCAGGCTCCCCTTGTTAAAGGCCGCCGCCACCCCATTGACCTGCCCGAAGAGATAGTAAAAGCCCCCCCCCTTCCCCATGGCGTAAACCACCGGGTCCGGGCTGTTCACCTCGTCCAGGGGGCGGATGCGGGGGGCGGTCAGCTCCAGGACCGTGCGGATGACCTCTATGAGCCGGTTCCCCTCCTCCATGTCGAAGTTTTTCTTCCCTATCTCCTTCCACAGATACTTGATGGCGTCCATGCGCATCATGGCCAGATCCCCGTCCCCCATGAGGGAGAACATGTCGTCGAAGACCATGCGGAACCCCTCTTCGGAGAGGGGGTTCAGATCGGCCTGGGATTCGGAGAAGGTGGTGTAGACGTAAAAGATCTCCCCGAATATTCCGTCCTGGGCCTGTGCGAAAACGGCGCCGTAGGTCTCCTCCAGCCCCAGGGCTGCGGCGAATCCCTCCGGGCTCTCCGCGGCGGGGCCGGTGAGCACCCGCTGCTGGCTCTGGATGGCAGACTCCCGGGAAAAATCCTCCGGGCTCAGGCCTCTCTTCTTCGCCCAGAGCAGGAACCGGTCGTAGAGGCGCCGGTCCCTTGAGGTCAGGCCCTGGTCGTTCACCAGCTTGAACCAGAGGGAGAGGATGAGGATCGGCTCCTCCTCCAGGGGCTTCAGGCCCGCCTCTTCGAAACGGCGGTTCATGGCCTCCACGCAGGCCTTCCGATCGGGGCGGACGCCGCCGGGATATTTTCTCATTCCCGAGAACAGGGGAAAGGGCCGGGGCCGGAAGGTGGCCGCCAGGGTTCCCTCCCGCCTGTACCTGTCGTACTCCCCGGGGGTGATGATCAGGAAGGCCTCCCCGCTCCCCACCCCCCTCCGGAAAGCCTCCAGGGCGGTGCTGTCCGTGTCCAGATGGTTCACCACGTAGTCCAGCATGATCCGGTAATCCTCGGCCAGGCGGGCGATGTCCCGGGCTGTTCCGAAGCGGGGGTCCACCCGGTCCCGGCTCTTCTGGGAGAATCCCCCGTCGTTGAAGTGGGAGTCGTAGGCGGAACGGAAGATATCCCCAAGGCCGGGAGCCCCGAAGGGTTCCAGAAGGGCGGGATCCTCCTTCCAGAAGGGAGTGACCCGGTTATGCTCGTCCAGGAAGCCCTTCCCCTTCAGCTCCTCCACCAGGGTCCGGGCCTTTTCCGGCGCCATCAGGGCATGGAGATCCTGGGGGAAGACATCCCCGTGGCTCATGGGCCTCTCGGGGAGGATGTGCACCCCCCCGATGGAGGGAAACTTCTCCTTGAGCACCCGGTGCAGGGTCTGCAGGGTGGGATGGATATCGTCGTAGACATTGTCCGGATAGGCGATGGCGAAGACCCGTCCCGCCAGATGGTCGTAGGGGCGGCTCCGGTCGAAGCCGGTCTGGGAGGAGATCCTCTCTTCGGGAAGGGACTGGAGGAACTCCTCCATCCGGCCCAGAAGCCAGAGAAAACGGTCCGCCCCGGTCTCCTTGCCGTAGATCCCTACGAGCAGTTCTTCCAGTCTCTTCAGTTTGACCTTCCTGTCCCCTTCGGGCAGGATATTTTCCA
>QKAI01000021.1 GCA_003246505.1 Spirochaetaceae bacterium
CATCCCCGTCCTGGGGACTCGGTACGAACCGCCTGCGTTCCTAAACCGGCTTCCTGCCGGTTTGCGCTCCAGGTTTTCGCGCCGTCACTCCGGTTCGAATCCCGATAATAAAAAAGCACCCTTACGGGTGCTTCCGTTGATCGACGCGGGATTCGAACCCACCACCTCTTCCTCCGGAGGGAAGCGCTCTATCCAAATGAGCTAGTCGACCAAGTGGAGAAAAATATAACGCCTTTTAAAAAAACTGTCAACGGGTCTTTAGGAAGAAACCGAGCTAAACCATGGTCAGCAGCTCGGATATCCTGTCCTCCAGGCGTTTAGGGGATATTTTCATACCCGTTTTTACAATCCCACCCCCGAAAAGGGTTACCTTGTACTCCTGTACCATCCAGTAGAGTTCATCCAGGGATTGTATTTTCTTCTCCGTGGAATAGGGTGAAATTCCTTCCTTCATGGAGATGTAACGGCTGTAATAATTCAGCCATTCCCCCTCCCTTTTTCCGTCGGTAACCGGATCGTGTATTCCCTTCTCAATCCGAATGGTCAAGGTCCGGATATATCTTATCAGATCGGACCAATGCTCGCTCCCGTAGAGGAGAGGAAAATTTTCCGGCAGGAGATCTTTGAGATCCTGTTCCCTGTCGGCGATATACTGTTCCCTTCCCTTTTTGGCTTGGGTGCGCGTCTTTTTTAGCACACGGCGGCATTCGGCATAGGCCTCCAGAATCATAAGAATTCTGCGGGAGTAATCTTCACCGGTTTCGAAGATCAGGGGGGCCTTTTCTACCTTGAGCCTATTGAACTCCTCTTCCCTGCGGCAGGGATCCTTTCCGAATAGGTCGAGAAAGAGCCGCTCCCACAGGGCTTCTTCAATCTCATCGCCCTTGGTCAGATAAAGGATTTCCCTGGGAAAGCTTGCCTTCAGATCCAGGGATTTGCGGAATGACTTCTCCTCCTTCTTATAGTAGCGGCGGAAAAGGGCAGCCGTGCCTTCCCGGTGCACCCGCTCCGATTCGTTTTTATTCAGGATCAGTTTCAGATCGACCTTCATGCCCGACTTCTGGAGAGAAGGATAAAGGGTAAAGCTCTGCCCCCGGCTGTTCTCGGTAACCTTTTCGGGTAGATCCAGACCTTTCCAATCGGTTATATCCGATTTTTCCCACTTCTGCCTGATGTTTTTGAAACTCGGTTCCGGGAGGGACGTTTCCCTGTCTTCCACCAGAAGGATGCTCCTGTCCCGGGAAGCCTTGATGATATTTCCCTTTTTATCCTCAATGGCGAATCGTATTTTCAAGTGCTCCGGAATTTTATCCAGATCCCAGTCGGAGGGGTTGATGACCACATTCCAGTTTCTGTAAATAATGGGAGTGATCTGCTCGAGAACCGGAGCAAAAGAGTTTCTCTCCATTTGACCGAGTATGACATCCACATGGGCATTCAGGGGTATGAGCTTCTTCCTCAGCTCCTTGGGGAGTCCCTTGAGGAGGGCCGTTATCAGTTCACGGCTCTTTCCCGGGACAGTGGTTTCGAGGGCGTTTACATCCAACTGGCTAAGCCGGTACTTAGGTATGCGGAGGGTAACCCCGTCATCATCTTCCCCGGGATGGAACTGGTAATCCAGAGTTAACTTGATATCGTCCTGGTAGAAGTAATCGGGATAGTTTTCCCTTTCATAGGTGTAGTCGCCGGCCAGGAGATCATCCTCGGTCAGATAGAGCTCCCCGTCCCCGGCTTCTTTTATGAGATGATTCAGCTGACGGATATCATATACAGCCTCTGGCTTAGCCATACTTTGGCTAAGCAAAGGAATTTTTCTGGCATAGAAGTTTTCTACCACGGAGATATCCTGCACCAGATCCCGCCGGCGGAGCTTATCCTCCATCCGGGTCAGGTCCTTCCAGAGTTTTCTGTTGGCCTTGAGAAATTCCGGTTCCTTCCCCAAGAGGGTGTCTTCCTGGCACAAACCGTCCCTAATGAACATCTCCGAAGCTTCAGCCGGGCGGTACTGGCCATAGGGAACTGTCCTGTCCCGGCTTAACAGGAAACCGAATATTTTCACCTCCTCCTTGCAGAGGACCTCCCCCTTTTTGTCATCCCACCAGGGGGTGATATAACTCTTCTGTATCAGATGGCTTCCTATCTGGCTGATCCACTCGGGCTGTATATTGGCGTTCACCCTCATATAGAGCCGGCTCGTCCTGACCATCTCCGCAGAGACAAGCCACTCCCCCCCCTTTCCGAAGAGACCGGATCCGGGGAATATCATGGTCTCACGCCTTCTGGTGGCTTCGTAGAAATTCTTCTCCCTCCGATGGGAAATGTGGGAGAGAAAACCGCTGAGAACGGCCTTGTGCACACTGCTGTACAAAGCCTCATCGGTCCCCTTGAAGGGCTTAAGGAGGTTTTCCGGAAAATCATCATCCTCACCGAGAATGGACCGGAACTGGAGATAGAGGTCCCGCCACTCCCTCATCCGCTTGAAGGAGAGGTAGTTATCCTTGCAGTATTTCTTCAGGGCACCCAGCTTCATCTTACCGTCGCCGATCTCCTGCCAGCCCTTCCAGATATTCAGAAAGGTAAGGAAGTCCGACTCTTCGTGCCTGAAGCCAGCGTGTTTCTGATCCGCCGTACCGGCCTTGTCCGCGGGCCGTTCCCGGGGATCGTGGATGGAAAGGGCGCCCGCCAGGATAAGCGCCTCATCCACGCAGCCCTCCCTTCCCGCCTGCAGAATCATTTTTGCCAGGCGGGGATCCATGGGTAGGTTTGCCATTTTGCGGCCTTCCGCGGTGAGTATGCGGATCTTCTTAGGCCCTTTCCCGTTTCGCCGGTGATCCCGGTTATCCACTTCCCTGGTGGCCCTGAGCTCCTCGAGGGTTTTGAAGCCGTCCCGTATGCCCCCGCTCTGGGGAGGATCGACGAAGGGAAAATTATCGATATCGTATATCTTGAGACTGAGCATGCGGAGGATAACCTCGGCGAGATTGGTCCGCAGGACCTCCGGAGGCGTATAGAGGGACCGGCCGTTGTAATCCTCCTCCGAATAGAGGCGTATACAGATACCGTCCTGCACGCGCCCGCAGCGCCCCTTCCTCTGGTCCGCGCTGGAACGGGAAATGCTCTCTATGGGCAGGCCGAAGGTCCCCGTACTGGGGGTATAGCGGGCCACCCGGGCGACACCCGTGTCGACAACGTATACGATGCCCGGTATGGTCAGGGATGTCTCGGCCACATTGGTGGACACGACGATCTTGCGCTGGTTCGTTTCCTCGAATATCCTATGCTGTTCCGCCGATGTGAGCCGTGCATAGAGGGGGAGTATGGTCAGGGGCCACCGGCTATACCTGGTGGCGATGAGATCGCAGCACTCCACGATATCCTGCTCCGTGGGCATGAAGATGAGGACATCCCCGCCGGTGGTCTCAAAGAGGATTTCCTCCAGGGCATCGGCCCCTGCTTCGGCGAGGGATTTCTCATTCTCCTCCTCCTCCGGGGGCCTGTACCTGACTTCCACCGGGAACGTGCGCCCCGAGACTTCTATGATGGGGGCTCCCTCAAAGGCTTCGGAAAATTTCTGCGTATCGATGGTGGCGGAGGTTATGATGATCTTCAGATCCGGCCTTTTCCTGACCAGCAGGCGGAGTATGCCCAGAAGAAAGTCTATATTCAGGCTACGCTCGTGTGCCTCATCCACGATTATGGCATCATAGTGGCTTAGCAACCGATCACTTTGGGTCTCTGCCAGAAGGACCCCGTCTGTCATCAGTTTGACTCGGGTGCCGGGGGAAGTCTTTTCCTCAAAGCGGATCTTATATCCGACCAGACCCCCCAGGTCCGAACCGAGCTCCTCCGCAATACGGGCGGCCACCGATACGGCGGCTAAGCGTCTTGGCTGGGTACAGCCGATGATCCTGCCCCCCTGCCCCAGCCCCGCTTCCAGGCAGAACTTGGGGATCTGCGTGGTCTTGCCGCTTCCCGTTTCTCCGGAAAGGACGATGACCTGGTTTTCCCGTATCAGGCGGACGATTTCCTCCCTTTTAGCCGTTATGGGGAGATTCTGGGGATATGTAATGGAATTCACTTAGTCCTTACCCCTGTCCGCTTCCAGGCTGGCGGTTTCCGCCTGTTCCCGGTTTTCAAACTGCTTGACCGATACGCTGTTGACCCACCCGTTCAGATTATCTCCCCTGACCCTGTACCAAATCCCCCCGGTTTCCCGGTCGATCTGGGAGGAGAGGATCTCCAGGATGGTACCCTTCCTGAGGGTGGCCAGGACCTGACTGTTCCTGTCCATCTCCGTGGTGACCTTGAGATAGGACTCGGTGACCACGGCCCAGCTCTGATCATTGGAAATGATAGGCGTGGGAGGGAGCTGAATCGGGACTTCTGCCATCAACTCCTTCCTGCAACCCCCGAACAGGAGAATTAAGAAAAGAATTACAATAAAGACAACTCGTCTCTTAGATTTATTTTCTTTTCCGGTATATATTTGTCTCTTCATAAAGTACTAACCTTTCAATGCTTCTATTTCATCCCTCAGAAGGGCGGCTTCCTCAAATTCCAGATTTTTGGCCTTCTCCAGCATCTCCTTTTCCAGTGCCTTGATCAGTTTTTTCTTCTGTGCCGGATCGAGGAGGTTCGTCTGCTCTTTCATGGCGGCTATATTCACCCGCTGGGCCGCCTGCTTTTCATCGGCCTTGCGGAGAATGATATCGTGAATCTCCTTTTTGATGGTCTGGGGGGTGATCCCCATCTCCTCATTATAACGCATCTGCCGTTCCCGGCGCCGATTCGTCTCATTGATGGCCGATTCCATGGCGGGGGAATACTTGTCCGCATACATGATGACCTTGCCGTTCACATTGCGGGCGGTGCGCCCGATGATCTGGATCAGGGACCGTTCTGACCGCAGAAAACCGATCTTGTCCGCATCCATTATGGCGGTCAGTGAGACCTCGGGCAGGTCGATACCTTCCCGGAGCAGGTTGATGCCGACCAGAACATCGTACTCCCCCTTTCTCAGATCCCGGAGAAGCTCCACCCGTTCAATGGTCTCGATTTCCGAATGGAGATAACGGGCGTTGATTCCCAGGCCCAGCAGATAATCGGTCAGTTCCTCGGCCATGCGCTTCGTCAGAGTGGTGATGAGGACCCTCTCCCCGCTCTCGATACGGCGGATGATCTCCCCGTAGAGATCCTCCATCTGTCCCTCCGTGGGACGTACTTCCACCTCCGGATCCAGCAGGCCGGTGGGGCGGATGATCTGTTCCACCGTATTCTGCGATTCCCGCATCTCCCTGTCCCCCGGGGTGGCGGAGACATACACCCTCTGGCTTAGCACCCGGTCGAATTCCTCCGCAGTCAGGGGTCTGTTGTCCAGGGCCGAGGGCAGCCGGAATCCGAAGTTCACCAGGTTCGTCTTTCGCGATCGGTCCCCCTCGTACATGGCCCCCACCTGGGGCAGGGTCACATGGGACTCGTCGATGAAAGAGAGAAAGCGGCTGGGAAAATAATCGAGAAGAACCGAGGGCCTCTCCCCCGCCTCCCTTCCTGTGAGATGGCGGGCGTAATTCTCGATGCCCGAGCAATATCCCATCTCCTCCAGCATCTCCAGATCGTATTCGGTCCGCGTCTTGAGTCTCTGGGCTTCCACGATCTTCTTCCTGTTTTCCAGGGATTCCAGCTGTTCCTTCAGCTCCTCTCTGATCCGGGTCAGGGCCCGGGGAATATTCGTCTCAGGCACCACGAAGTGTTTGGCCGGATAGAGGGTGTAGGAGGTGAGATCCTCTATGACCGATCCGTTGAGGGTATCGGTCAGCCCTACCCGGACGATCTCATCCCATTCCGTCTCGATGCGGATGCTGTTGTTCCTGAAGTTGGGGGGGAACACCTCCAGCACGTCCCCCCTCCGGCGGAATGAGCCCGGCCCGGGGGTCATGTCGTTCCTCTCGTACTGCATGGAGATGAGCTGGCGCATGGTCTTATCAAAATTCAGGGGATCCCCCTCTTTGAATTCGATGGTCATGGTACCGTAGGATTCGGGATCCCCCAGTCCGTAGATGCAGGAGACGGTGGATACGATGATCACGTCCTTTCGGCTGAGCAGGGAGGTTGTCGCGGAGAGGCGGAGCCGTTCTATCTCCTTGTTGATGGAGGCGTCCTTCTCTATGTACAGATCCCGGGAGGGCACATAGGCCTCCGGCTGGTAGTAGTCGTAGTAGGAGACGAAGTATTCCACCGCGTTATCGGGAAAAAAATCGCAGAATTCCCGGTAGAGCTGGGCCGCCAGGGTCTTGTTATGGGAGATGATGAGCGTGGGCAGATTTACCTGCTCTATCACCTTCGCCATGGTATAGGTCTTGCCCGAACCGGTAACGCCCAGGAGGACCTGCCGCTCCAACCGGTCATCCACGCCGCGGGCCAGTTTCTCTATGGCCTGAGCCTGATCCCCTCCGGGAGAGAAGGGAGAATGTACCTTGAAATTTCCCATGCCTACAGACGACCCTCCGGTCTTTCGTTCAGGGTGATATCCAGCTCCACCGTTTTCTTTCCCCTCACAACCATGACGGTGACCACGTCCCCGGGACGGGAATCCTCCAGGGCGCTGTAGAAATCACTGTAGCTCGTGATTTTCTTCCCGTCAATCCCCACTATGATGTCACCCCCCAGATAGATGACGGTGGTGGAATCGAGGCGGACGGCCCGGCTCCGGGATCCGCCCCTCAGTCCGGCCCTGTCCGCGGAGGACCCGGAGGTGACCGTGGAGACCAGGATCCCTTCCGATACGGGAAGATCGGCATAGCGGACCAGGTTGGGAAAGAGCTGTATCGGATCCATATCGATCCATCCCCTGAGCACCCGCCCGTGATCGATAAGGTCGGGAACGACCCGGCGGGCCGTATCCACGGGCACGGAAAACCCGATTCCCACGGAACCGCCGGAGGGGGTGTAGATCATGGTCGTGATGCCGATCATCTCCCCCTTCGTATTCAGAAGCGGGCCGCCGGAATTTCCCGGATTGATAGAGGCGTCGGTCTGGATCATATCGCGTATGATAAGATTGTCCTCATTCTTGATGGGCCTCCCCGGCGCCGAAACGATTCCGGTGCTCATGGTCCGCTCCAGGCCGTAAGGATTTCCTATGGCCAGAACCTTCTGCCCCACCTTGAGCCGGGAGGAGGTTCCGAAGGGGATGACGGTCAGGTCCTTCCCCTGGGGATCGAATTTCACGATGGAGAGATCGTTCTCCCGATCCGCGCCTATCACTTCCCCCTCGTACTGGCTCCCGTCGGCCAGATTGATATAGACCTGCTGGGCCCCCTTGACCACATGGTAGTTGGTAAGCACGTAGCCCTTCTCATCTATGATGGATCCGGAACCGCTCGCCCCCTCCTTGGGGACGGGCTCGAGGAAGAAATTGTAGGACATTACCGTGGTGTTGATGTTCACGACCCCCTCGTTCAGCCTCTCGTACAGGGCGATATTCAGCATCTCCTCCTGGGTGTACTCCCCTTCGGGAGGATTGAACACATCGGTGAAGCTGTCCGCGGGTAATCCCCTTTCGGAAAGGGAGAGCCTCGGCTCCGGACCGGTGGATCTTTCCTTCCTGAGAAGGAGAAAACCGCTGAGTATCAGCAGGGCCGATAGAACGGCGATGAGGGAAGAGAGGGCCAGCTCCCTTCGCGTATACAGCTTCATAGGTTACTCCTGGCATTGATGTGCCTGGGATCACCGTAGGGGTTTTCATCGGGGAGAAGGGCCGAAACAAGAGCGGATTTTACGGCGGGGATGATGCCCTCCAGTCCCTGGTAGGTTGTGAACTGATTGTCATCGTAGGCGGTGACCTGGAAATCGGCCCCCAGGCCGGCCGCATCGGCGGCTCTGGCCAGAACCTGGTCCAGTCCTCCGATACCGTCCACCAGCCCCCTTTCCAGGGCCTGCCGGCCCGTCCAGACCCGGCCCTCCGCCAGAGGCCGGAGCTTCTCCAGAGCAATGCCCCTCCGTTCCGATACAAGGCTCAGAAACTGGCGGTAGGTCTGATCCACTCCGGCCTGAAGCATCCGGTCCTCCTCGGAAGAGGTATCCCGGTCTATCCGGTAGGCATCGGAAAGGGCGGTCGTCCCGTATCCGTCCACGTTGACCCCGAATTTCTCCTTCAGCAGATCCTGGACGGTGAAAAAATAAGAGAAGACGCCGATAGATCCGGTGAGGGTGGTATTCTCAGCCCAGATTTCATCGGCCTCGCAGGCTATCCAGTAGCCGCCGCTCGCCCCGGTATTCCCCAGGGAAACGAAAAGGGGGATTCCGTAGTTATGAAACTTCTCCAGTTTTCTCCGGATGCTTTCGGCCCCCATGGCGCTCCCCCCGGGGGAGTCCAGCCGTATGACCAGGGCGGCGGTGGAGGGATCGCTCAGGATCATATCCAGGGCCTGTTCCACCTGGTAGCTGCCCATCTGGGAGTACTCCCCCTCCCCCCAGACGATATCCCCGGACAGAACAAGCAGGGCGATCCGGCTGCCGGGCACCGTCACGGGCAGGGTGAACTCCCTGTCCCTATAATCCCTCCAGTAGGTCTGGCTGAAACCGGAACCGGAATCGTCCAGCCCCACCCGGCTTATCATCAGTTGATTGAAATCGTCGTAACTCATCATGCCGTCGGCCAGATGATTATCCAGGGCCAGTTCGGCGGGCGTAATCCCTCTGGATGAGAGAAGGGTGCCGTAGTTATCGCAGTAGTACTGCAGATCCTCCGGGGAAATGTCCAGACGGAAAGAGGTTTCCCGGAGCCAGCTGTCCCAGAGATCGTCCAGATAGGATGCGGCGGCGGCCCTCTCCCTGCCGGTCATGCCGTTCTCCAAATAAGGGGTGACATAATCCTTGTTCTCCCCGGCCCTGTAGATATGGGGGGTGACTCCCCATTTGTCCAGTCCCTCTTTCATATAGGCCCTGTAGGTACCGTATCCCTGAATAAAGATTTCTCCCATGGGATCGACGATGACCTCATCGCAGAGCGAAGCCAGGGAGAGTCCTCCCCTGTCCAGAAAGGGGGCGTAAGCATAAAGGGGTTTTCCCGAGTTCCGGTAGGCGTCGAGGCTTCTTCGGAGCTCCTCCAGAACGGCCGGACCGGCTCCGTAATATCCGGAGAGATCCAGGAGTACCGAAGGGATCCTCCGATCATTCGCGGCCCGTTCCAGCACCCACTTGAGATCGCCTATAAGACACTCGGCGGGAGGTTTTCCCATATAGGAATCCAAGTCCCTCTCTAAGGCAGTGGTGCTGTACTCCTCCACGATGTATCCCTCCGGAGCGAGAACGAGAACTTCCCCTTCCCTGACTTTGGGGGTACGGTTGTAAAAAATACCTATGACGATAAGAACAAGGACGCCCCAGAAGAGGAGTCCGAGAATTGTTTTCTGAATCAGGGAAAAAACGCGAAAGAGTCCCTTGAAGAATTTACCCATATGTTCAACCTCAATACGGTG
>QKAI01000465.1 GCA_003246505.1 Spirochaetaceae bacterium
ACCTCTACCAGACCCTGTTCCGGGGGATCGGGGAGGTTCAGGAGATGCCCCTTTTTCCCTGGCTCAAGGGGCTTTACGAATTCTGGAAGTACCTGGACGAGGAGACGGTCTACTACGGCGCCCTGGTCGGCTTCTCCGAACTCCTGCGCACGGGCTGCACCTGCACCAGCGACCACCACTACGTCTTCCCCGAAGGGGCGGGGAAGAACCTGATCGATATTCAGATCCAGGCGGCCCATGAAATCGGGATACGCTTCCACCCCACCCGGGGCTCCATGTCCCTGGGCGTGAAAGACGGGGGGCTTCCCCCGGAGGCGGTGGTCCAGAGGGACGAGGAGATCCTTCGGGACAGCGAGAGGCTGATCGGCCGTTACCACGACCCGTCCCCTTTCGCCATGACCCAGATCGCCCTGGCCCCCTGCTCCCCCTTTTCGGTCACCCCGGAGCTGATGGGGGAGAGCGCCCGCCTGGCCCGGAAGCACCGGGTCCTCCTCCATACCCATCTGGCGGAGACGGAGGAGGAGGTGCGGTTCTGCGTGGAGAAGTTCGGGAAGCGGCCCTTCGAATTGATGGAGTCCCTGGAATGGACCGGGGAGGACGTGTGGTTCGCCCACGGCATCTATTTCAATGAAAGGGAGATGGGGGCTCTGAAAGGAACGGGGATCTCCCACTGCCCCTCCAGCAATATGAAACTCGCCAGCGGCATCTGCCCGGTGGGGGATCTTCTGGCTCGGGGGGTGAAGGTGAGCCTGGCCGTGGACGGGAGCGCCAGCAACGACGGGTCCAACATGATGGAGGAGGTGCGCCGCATGTATCTCCTGAATCATCTGAAATACGGGACGGAGAGCCTGAGCGCCTACGACTGCCTGCGGGTGGCCACCCGGGGCGGGGCGGAGGTGCTCCACCGGGACAGGCTGGGACAGCTGGCCCCGGGCCATGGGGCGGATCTGATCCTCCTGAATCTGAACGGCATCGAGTACGCCGGATGCCACGATCCCCTGGTCAGCATCGTCTCCCTGGGGAACCACTCCCTGACGGAGATGACCCTTGTGAACGGGGAGATCGTCTCGGAAAAGGGAAGGCTCACCGGAATCGACAGCGATGGCCTGGCCCGGAAAGCCCGGGACCATGCCAGGAAGCTTGTGGCTAAGAGGAGGGGGGAGTGATTTTTTCCAGCAGCCCGTCGGGCACGGAAAAATCCCCTTCCCCTATCCCCAGCCGGATATGGGGGCGGTTCGCCCCGTGGAAATCGGTTCCCCCGGATCGGAGAAACCGGAAGTCTTCGATATAGCGGCCGCACCGTTCCCGGTCCTCCGCGGAATAGCTGGGGTAGTAGTACTCCATCCCGTCCAGTCCCCACTCCTTCAGCTCACCCAGCCGCCGACGGGACTCCTCCTCCGAATACCCCCTGAGGCCTATGGGCAGATGAAAGTGGGCCAGGAAAGACTTTCCCCCGGCGGCGCGAATCGCTTCCAGGGCGGCCCGGGGAGGAATCAGTTCCCCCGGAACATAGGGGATGCGGTCCAGAAAATCGATCCAGGCCCGGGGTATCCCGGGGGCATACCCACCGGCTACCAGGCTTTTGGCAATGGCCTGGCGGTCCATAAACCCGTCCGCCACGAAGGGTTCCGCCTCCTCCCGGCCGATGGGGAGCCCCCTCCCCTGGAGGGCGCGGAAGACATGGTCCAACAGGGCGGCCCGGGTTTCCCGGAATTCCCGGTAAATCTCCAGAAATCTTTCGTTCCGGTGATCAATTCCCAGGCCCAGGATATGAATCAGCCTCTCCTTGCCATAGGAAGCGCTGAACTCAATGCCCCTCACCAGGGTGATCCCCCGCTTTTCCGCTTCCTCCCGGGCCCCGTCGATACCGAATATGCTGTCATGATCGGTTATGGCCACCGCGGCAAGGCCCGTATCCTTCGCCAGGCCTACCAGTTCCCCGGGGCTCAGCGATCCGTCGGAGACGGAGCTGTGTGCGTGCAGATCTATCATGTCGGAAATCCCCTTACCCGTGCAGCTTCTTGATCTTGGGGCCCTTCTTCCTTCTTTTGGGGATCATGGACCGCATCGATTCCAGCCGGCCGAAACAGAGTAGCCGGTCGTGGGATTCGAGCACTTTATCGTCCCGGGGATTGGGAAACACCTCCGTCTCCCGGTGCAGGGTCAGGATGGTGATGTCGTTCTCCTTCAGGCCCGAATCGGCGATGCTCTTTCCCACCAGATGGCTGTCCTCCTTGACGAGAAGCTCGGCCACCCCGTAACCGGTGCTGATGCTCAGCCTCTGCCGCACGTCAAGCTCGGGGAAGTCCACCTGATTGGCGATATAGTCGATGATGGATCCGGCGATATCCAGGCCGGTCGCCTTCTCTATCCCCTCCAGGCCGGGGGAGGAGTTCACCTCCATGACCAGGGGGCCCTCATCCCCCTCGAGCATATCCACCCCGGCCACCTTCAGGCCCATGATCTGGGCCGCCCGGACCGCGGTCCTCTCGTAGGCGGGATCGAGCTTGATCGCTTCGGTGGAACCGCCCCGGTGAACGTTGGACCGGAACTCGTCCCCCTTCGCCATGCGCCGTATGGCCCCGACCACCCGGTCCCCCACCACCAGGGCGCGGATGTCCCGGCCCTTGCTTTCGGCTATGAACTTCTGGACCAGGACGTTCTGCTTCGTGCTCTGCAGGGTCTCGATGATCGCCTCGGCGATCTTAAGCTCAGGGGCCAGGATGACGCCGATCCCCTGGGTGCCCTCGAGGAGCTTGATCACCACCGGGACCCCGCCCACCCGGGCGATGGCCGCCTTGATATCCTTGATGTCCCGGACGAAGGTCGTCGCCGGTATCCCTATGTCGTGGCGGGAGAGGATCTGGGTGGCGCGCAGCTTGTCCCGGGAGTTGGAAATACCGTTGGCCGTATTGGGGGTGTACACATCCATCTGCTCGAACTGGCGGACCACGGCGGTGCCGAAATAGCCGATGGAGGTGCCGATCCGGGGCAGCACCGCGTCATAGTAGGAGAGGGATTTTCCCCGGAACTGCAGATCCGGGGAATTTCCGGAGAGATCGATGGCGAACCTGAGCGTGTTGAGGACTTTGCAGTAGTGGCCCCTTTCCAGGGCCGCTTCCTTTAGGCGGGATGTGCTGTAGGAGTGGGGGGACCGTGACAGGATGGCTAATTTCATTTTTTCTTCCTGCTGTTCAGCTTTCTGATTTCCGCGGGCGGTTTCCCTCCCAGATAGGAGAGCCCGGCCACGACGAAGAACACCTTTCGTATCGCTTCCCTGCCCAGGAGCATGCGGAACCCCATTTTGTCCCGATTGGTCAGGGTGATCTCCGCGGTGATGGCCTTTCCCGCGACTATCAGGCCGGTCTTGACGACGGGTCTTTTTTCCAGATACCCCGATGAGCTTCTCACGTCCCTGCGGGAGATGACCTTCGCTTCCACCCGGACCTGGTCCATATTCGATTTCTGCCAGGGATCCAGGGTGAAGCGCACCCAGCTCTCCCCGTCCCTTTCAAAGTACTCCACATCCTCCACATGGAGGGAGGAAGTCCTGGCTCCCGTGTCCACCTTGACTTTGATATAATCCACGCCCCAGTCGGGAAGGGAGATCCACTCCCGCCAGCCGATGGGAATTTTGTTTTCCAGTTTCTTCGGATCCATCTTTTACGAATCACCTCATTTCGGGGATGGGAATCATAGGGTTTTCTTATAACTTTATTGAAACCCTGTCAATCACGGGCGAGGGGCAGCTCCACGGTAAAACGGCTTCCCTCTCCCGGGGCGCTCTCCACTTCGATCGTACCGCCGGAGAGGTCCACTATCCCCTTGACGATGGAAAGTCCCAGGCCCAGTCCGGGGGATTTGTACATATTCCTCCCCTTATGGAATTTATTGAATATTTTAGGCAGATCCTCCTCCCCAATACCCACACCGGTATCCTTGACGGAAAAGGCGGCCTTCCCGTTAATTTCTTCCAGGGAAATAAAGATCGTCCCACCGGGGGGAGTGTATTTGATCGCATTGGATATAAGGTTGATCCAGACATGCTTCATCAGTTCCCTGTCGGCGATGATCGTCAGGGGGAGCAGTTCGGCGGTCAGGTCGATGCTCTTTTTGTCCCAGAGGGGGGGAGAGGAGGATCACGTACTCCCGAATCTGCTCATCCAGCAGGTAGGGCTCCCTGTTCGAAGGAATTTCCGTGGTCTCCAGTTTCGTAAGGAGGAGGGAATTCCTGGAAATATCGGCCAGCCTCTTCGACTCTTCCGAGATCAGTTCCAGGTATTTAATTTCCTCTTCCCTGGTGCAGTCCTGCTTCAGAAGCAAGGTGGCGAAACCGTTTATCGACATGATAGGCGTTTTGAATTCATGGGAGAAATGGTTGATGAAGTCCTCCCGCAGGGTCTGAGTATTCTCAAGTTCCCTGGTCATTTTATTGAAGTTAAAGTATATCTCCTTAAAAGGGCCCCCCCTGTCTAAGTCCAGTCTTCCCTTGAAATCACCCCCGGCTACCCGTTCCAGCCCGTAAAGAAGGGGGAGACGTAGCTATAGCTCTTCCTTATAGACACCCAGGAGATGAGGCCCATGGCGGATCCGAAGGGAATGATCATTCCCGCCGCGTCCCATAGGTTAAACTCCATATGTCCTCCGAATCGGACACTGATGGTATACTCCAGAAAGGCGAAGACCAGGACGGAGAGGTTCGTGGTCAGAAAGGACAAGAAGGCGAGGGACCTTCTGAGCTCTTTATATATTCTGATTTTTTCAGCTTTCATCACCTACGTCCAGTTTGTAGCCGATTCCATTGACCGCCCTGAGGGTCAGCTCCGGAAAATCGGCGATTTTGTTTCTTAATCGGCTCACATGGGTTTTGACCGTATCGTCTCCGCTTTCCGTGGTATAGCCCCAGACGGAATCAAGGAGCTGGCTCTAGGTATAGATCCTGCCGGGATAGGAGTGCAGCTTGTGGAGGAGTTCGAACTCCTTCTTGGGGAGGGATACGGATTTCTCCCCCTTCGTGAGGGTATTGCTTAAGCTGTCAAGGATGAATCCCCCCTCGCTGACCTGCCGGTCGCCCACGATCCTGGCTCTTTTCAGAAGGGCCTGCACCCTCCAGGTCAGCTCTTCCAGTTCAAAGGGCTTCGTCAGATAATCGTCGGTCCCCAGGGAGAAACCCTGCTTTTTGAACTCGAAGGTCTGGTTCGCCGTGATTATAAGGATGGGAATCGCGGAGCCCGACTCCCTTATCCTCTCAATAAGGCCGAAACCATCCATGCCGGGCATCATTATGTCAGCAATCAGAAGATCGATCTCCCTCCGGGAGAAAATGTCCCACGCCTCGACTCCGTTGGCAGCGCAGAGCAGAAGATTGCCGCTTTCCAGCTGTTTTCCATGAGAAGCGATATATTCTCGTCGTCCTCCGCAATCAGGATGGTCGCCATCAATCAATTCCGCCTATTCATAAATCATATCATTATTTCGAGATCCCGATAAAGCGCTTTGCCCCCCATCGGTGTCATATGCGGTCCCGCAGCGGGGACGCCGCCCCGTTCCGGTAATCCCGGGGGGAAAGGCCCGTCACTTTCTTGAAAATCCTGGAGAAGTAAAAAGGGTCCTCAAAGCCGACCTTCCCGGCTATTTCGGAAACGGGCCGGTTGGTCAGCCTCAGCTCTTTGCAGGCCTGCTGAATCTTGAGGCGGATGAAAAAATCTATGGGGGAGTGACGGGTCAGCCCGTTGAAAAGATTGGTGAGGTAGCTTTTGGAGAGCTGCATATATTCGGATAGATCGGCCAGGGTCAGCTGTCCCTCCAGATTGCGGTACATGTACTGTATCGCCTTGGTCAGCAGGCTGTGCTGCCTGTCCACCACCGCTTCGGAACGCCTGAAATAGATCTCCCCCAGAATAACGGACAGCAAGCTGGAGGCGAAGATGAAATTCCCCTGGGTATAGGAGGCCCCGAGAATATCGAAGAGCTGTATGAAGTATCCCTGCAGCCTCTCCCGGGATTCGGGGGATTCCAGGGTAACCGGCTTCAGTTCCCCGATGGGATATAGAACGGTCTGGTCCCCCTTGAAATGGATCCAGAGGATACTCCAGGGATCCGATTCGGAGGCAAAATAGCGGTGTTCCACCCGGGGGGGGATGCAGAAGGCGGTTCCCTTTGCCAGGTCCAGCTTCCTCATGGGCAGTTCGATGGTGCCCGAGCCGTCCAGGCAGTAGATCAGAATCGCTTCGTCAATGCCCTTCAGCCGTTCCCGGTAGTGATGCCGGGCCCGGGGGAAGTAGCCCGCATCGGAAATATGGAGCGCCTTTATGAGGGGATGTTCCCAGCTCTTCAGAATGAAGTCGGAGGGAATCGTAAACATTCTCTCCTCGGCAAAGCCGTCTTTTTTCTGAAATAGATCCCTGTCCCTGTCCAGATTTTTCCTTCCTCCCTATATGGAATATAGTCCATTTTATAGTATTATCCTGCATTCCTCAGCTATTTCAGAGGTGATATTCTCCTTATTGAGGAGAAAATGCCATGAATGAAGTTAAACTCTGGGAAGAGGATGTCTCCATTCCCACCTATACATTGACCGAGCCGGATAAAAATCCCATGTTCCTTGAAAAAAGGGCCTATCAGGGGAGTTCGGGGAAGGTTTATCCCCTGCCCGTTACGGACGGACTGACCGATGAAAGGATCGATAAGACCTACAGGGCGGTCTATCTGGAGAACCGGTATCTGAAGATAATGATACTTCCCGAACTGGGCGGAAGGATTCAGAGAGCACTGGACAAAACCAATGACTACGACTTCGTCTACTACAACCGGGTGATCAAACCGGCCCTGGTGGGCCTGGTCGGCCCCTGGATCTCCGGGGGAATCGAATTCAATTGGCCCCAGCACCACCGTCCCTCCACCTTCGCCCCCCTGGATTACACCATGGAGACGGGGGAGGGGGGGGAAAAGACCCTCTGGTGCGGGGAGACGGACAGAATGTACGGGACACGCAGCGTGGTCGGCTTCACCCTTTATCCCGATTCGGCCTATCTTGAAATCCACGGGAGTTTCTTCAATCCCACCGATCTGCCCCAGACCTTTCTCTGGTGGGCCAATCCCGCGGTCCCCGTGAACGATCACACCTTCTCCGTATTCCCCACCGATGTGAAGGCGGTCATAGACCACGGCAAGAGGGCGGTCTCCTCCTTTCCCATCGCCACGGGGGAGTATTACAAGACGGATTACTCCGCCGGGGTGGACATCTCCCGGTACGGCAACATCCCCGTGCCCACCTCCTATATGGCCCACCGCTCGGACTATGATTTCATGGGGAATTACGATGAGCGGAGGGGAGCGGGGCTCCTCCATGTGGCGGACCACCACATCTCCCCGGGAAAAAAGCAGTGGACCTGGGGCAATGCCGATTTCGGCCGGGCCTGGGACAGGAACCTGACCGATGAGGACGGCCCCTACATCGAGCTCATGACCGGGGTCTTCGCGGACAATCAGCCCGATTTCACCTGGCTGAACCCCCATGAGGAGAAAGTCTTCACCCAGTATTTCATGCCCTATAAAAGGGTGGGACGGATAAAAAACGCCACGAAGATGGCGGCCCTGAACTGGGAGTTCGACGGGGGAAAGGGAAAAATCCTTCTGTACACCACCGCCGTCTGGGGCGACATTACCATCGGCATAGAGAGGGAGGGCCGATCCTTCTGGAATGCCCGGGTCTCCTCCTCCCCGGAGAGCCCGGTGGAAAGGGAAATGGAACTGCCCGTGGATTCGGACGAGGGTTTCCTTATTAGTGTCACCTCCGAGCGGGGCGGCCTCCTGGTCAGCTTTACCGTCCGGGAGGAGAGTTTTGAAGCCCTCCCCGAACCGGCGGCGACCCTCCCGGACCCGGAGGAGCTGAACAGTCCGGAGGAACTCTATCTGGCGGGGCTGCACCTGGAGCAGTACCGCCATGCCAGCTATGTGCCGGAGGATTACTACCGGGAGGGGCTGAAGCGCTTTCCCGGGGACATGAGGCTGAACGACGCCTACGGGCTGCTCCTTTACCGGTCCGGCCGGTACGGAGAGAGCGAGACCTACTTCAGGAAAGCGGTCGAACGGGAGAGCTGGCTTACGGCCAATCCCTATACGGGACTCCACCAGCTCCATCTGGGGCAGGCCCTGTTCATGCAGGGGAAGTACGGGGAAGCCTACGGGGCCTTTTTCAAAGCCACCTGGTGCGAGGATGGGCAGAGCGCGGGATTCTACTATCTGGCCTGTCTGAAATGCCGGGACAGGTCCTGGGAGGAGGCGGACGGCTTCCTGGACCGATCCCTTGTCTATAACGCTCATAACATGAAAGCCCTGGCCCTCAAAGGGGCGGTCGGGAGAAAAGTCGGGAGGGACATGGGGGATTTTCTGCGCCGATGCCTGACCATAGACCGATTGAATCCGGGGGTGCTGAACGAAATGATTCTGAACGGCATGGCCGAAGGGGGCAAGGAAAGACCCCTGGGGCGGGATGAGAATCTCTACCTGGAACTGGCCCTGGACTATGAAAGGGCGGGATTGACGGGGGAAGCCCTGGACGTGCTCTCCCTGTGCTCCGAACCCTCTCCCCGCGTCTTCTATATGATGGCCTGGCTGTACGGGATTCTCGGCAAGGGGGAAAGTCAGGATGAAAATCTGACCCGGGCCGAGGAGACCTGCGGGGATTACTGCTTCCCCAACAGAGCGGAGGAGATCCCGATTCTGGAGTCGGCCCTGAGAAAAAATCCCCGGGGGGGACGGGCCTATTACTACCTGGGGAACCTGCTCTACGATAAGAAGCGGTACGACCGGGCGGCCGAATGCTGGCAGGAGACGGTCAGGCTGATCCCCGATTTCCCCACGGCCTACAGGAATCTCTCCATCTACTTTTTCAACAAGAGAAGGGAACAGGAAAGGGCCCTCGAATACATAGGGGAAGCCTTTGACCGGGATAGAACCGATGCCCGGCTGCTCTTTGAATATGACAATCTGGCCGCCCTCAGCGGCCGGTCCCCGAGCGAACGGCTGGAGAGGCTGGAGGCGAATGAAGCCCTCTGCCTCAAGCGGGACGATCTCTGCGTGGAATATGTCACCCTGCTCAATTCGAGCGGCAATTTCGAGAGGGCCCTGGATATTCTGACTTCCCGCCGGTTCCATCCCTGGGAAGGGGGTGAGGGCCGGGCGTTGCGGCAGTACGAGCTGTCCCTTACCGAACTGGGGCGCAAAGCCATGCTTGCCAGGGATTGGGAACGGGCGGAAGAACTTCTGGATAAAGCCCTGGGGGTACCGGAGAATCTGGGTGAGGGCCGACTGCCCAATGCCCAGGAAAACATCATCCACTATTACATGGGATGTGTCATGGAAGGGGCGGGACGGACCGAAGAGGCGAAGAGATGGTGGCAGAAAGCCTCCCTCGGGCTGGAGGAACCGTCGGAGATGCTTT
>QKAI01000437.1 GCA_003246505.1 Spirochaetaceae bacterium
GGTCTACCTGAGGGGGCTCCTGGGGGTCATCGCCGAGGACGGGGAGCTGGCTGCCTCCCTGAGGAACCGGGCGGGTCTGCTCTCGGTCAATCTCTGGAATGACAGGTCCCCCGATGACCGGGAGATCCTCCGGGCCTGCAACGGCCTGAGGCATGCCATTATGGCGGAACTGAATATGGAGCCCGGGGACTGGGACCTCCTGGAAGTGCCCGGACAGGACGGCACCGGGGAGAGACTCTCCCTCCCCATCTATCTCTACCTGGAGGATATCCGTTCCCCCTTTAACGTGGGGGCCATCTTCCGCAGCGCCGAAGCCCTGGGGGTGAGGGAGATCTTTCTCTCCCCCGATACGGCGTCCCCCCTCCACCGCAGGGCGGAGAGGAGCTCCATGGGAACCATCGATCTGGTCCCCTGGCAGACCGTGCCCCTGGAGGAACTGACCCTGCCCTGCTTCGCCCTGGAGCTGGGGGGAGTCGATTCGGGGGAATTCCCCTTTCCCCGGGACGGGAGGGAGAGCTGCGCCCTCATCGGTTCGGAGGAGCTGGGCCTGAGCCCCCTGGCTCTGGAAATGGCCGAGGACTCCCTGGGCCGGGTCTCCCTGCCCATGCGGGGAAGGAAGGGCTCCCTCAACGTCTCCGTGGCCACGGGCATTCTTCTGCACGACTGGGCGAAGGGCCTCTCCTAGCCCGATTTCTCCGACAGGAGGAAGTGCATGAGGGGCGTCACCATGCCGTTGTAGGAGGAGTAGGGAAAGTTGGTCAGGAACATATCGCAGTAGCTCAGGAGAACCGCGAAGAGCTGTTCCCTCCCCATGACGACGCGGTCCTCTCCGTCCCGCATGGGAGGAAGGGCCCAGTCCGGGCTGGAGGGGAGCATGGCGAAGAGGGTGAGGAAGTATCCCATGGCCCCTTCCACCGGGTGCAGATAGGCATTGTACCCCGTCCGGGGCAGATCCTGTTCCAGCAGATACTCCACGATTCCGTAGGCCCTGTAGAGCTTTCGACCCAGTACGGCCTCCAGCTCCTCCGCCGTGGCGGGTTCTTCGGCCAGTCCCATCTGGGCCCACTGGGGCCTTATGTAGTCGGCGAAGTAGCTCTCCCTTATGGATTCGTCCACCCCGTTGAAGCTGCCGTAGTAGCTCATGCCCATGAGCAGGGGCTGAAGGTAGGCCCAGTACATCTGGGAGAATCTCTGCTCCGAGCCCTCCTCCCGGCGGGCCAGGGCGTCCACGGCGGCGAGGATCTCCCCGGGGAGGTCCGAATCCCTCCGCTCCAGGTACCCGTCGAATCGCTTGCCGATCTCCCCGGCCAGGCCTGCGGCCAGGGTGAAGTCCGGGTTCAGCTCCACCGCCCGGGCCAGATAGGTCAGAGCCCCGTCGTAATCCCCCGAATCGGAAGCCCGGAGGGCCTTTCCCAGGTTCAGCACCCCCTCCAGGGAGATCTCCTCCCGAACGGCCAGGGCCTCCCTCTCGCCGGGGGAGAGGGGAATGTCCCACCGGTAGACGAGCTCCTCCACCATGTCCTCCCGCAGGGAGAAGAGGCGGTCGGCGGGGCCGTTCCGGCTGACCGAGGCGACCATGCGCCCCGTTTCCACTTCGGTGATTCTTCCCGTTATCGTGGCCAGGCTGCCGGTGAAGGCCAGTTTCCCCGAAAAGAGGTAGGTGACTCCCAGAAGCTTGCCGGCCTGGACGGCGGTGCCCTCGTCTATCAGGCCGCTCAGGGCCAGCTTCTGTTCCTCCATGATCCGGTTAAGGTTCTCCCGGTCCACCAGGGAGAGGGCGGACAGGGCGGACAGGTCCGATATGGTCATTTCGGTGAGGGCGGCGGAGAGGGCCCCCCGGTCCTCCGGGGAGAGGCTGCCCCCACCGGCCACGGTCTCGAAATAGAGGACCCCCAGGGCGTGCTCCTCCGCCCCCAGGGGCGGAAGGATCGACAGGGTCAGGAACAGGATGGCCCGGAGGGCCCTGGAGTAGTATCTCATACCCCAGAGAATAGCACGGGAAATCCGTCTCGCCTATAGGCGGGTGCCCATCCGGTTGCCCGAGGCGTAGCGCTTAAGCCCCCCCCGGAAGAGAAGGATCGCCAGGAGGATCATGAGCCCGTCCGCCCCCAGGAGGAGGAGCCCCTTTTCCCAGGAGAAGTCCAGAATCAGCTCCGTGGGGATCCAGATGACCAGGGCCGCCGGCAGCAGGGTGTGCATGATCCAGGTGGAGGCCCCCTTGAAGATGGTTCCCGGATAGGTGGCGAACATGAGCACCATGTTGTAGACCGATCCGGCCAGATTCTCCGCGTTCCCCATGTAGAAGGTCAGGCTGTTGTAGAGCACGTTGATAGCGGAGAAGAGGAACGCCGCCAGGAGGCAGAGGAGGGGGAAGAGGAGCAGGCGCAGGGGGGTCAGTTCCTGGGAGAGGAGGAAGAGGACGATCCCGTAGGCCAGGTCCCCCCAGCCGGAAGTGTTCATCCGGGAGCAGAGGATGTTGGGCAGCAGGGGCACCGGCTGGAGCAGGTAGACGTCCAGCTCCCCCCGGTAGATGATGGGGGAGAGGAAGCGCCCGTTTCCCAGGAACACCTCGTTGATCCCGTAACCCGCCGCGGTCAGGGACCAGAGGAGCATCACCTCCCGGAATCCGTAGCCGTTTATCTCTCCCACCTTCTCGAAGAGGAGGAGCCAGAAGAAGATGAAGGCGGAGTTGTTCAGCGCCATGCCCAGCACCTGAACCAGGAAGGAGACCCGGTACTCCATGGCGGCGGCCAGATTGAACCTGATGTATTTTCCTATGATCCGTACCATGTCAGCCTCCCTGTACGTGGACTTTTCTCAGGGCCCCCCGGAAGAGGGCCGCCCCGGTCAGGGTCAGCAGGGCGATGTAGATCCCCTGACCCGCCAGCCCGGTCAGAAAGGCCTCCCGGCTGAAGCTCACCATGGTCAGGGCGGGCCAGTAGGCGGAGTAGGCGAAGGGCAGGGCCCGGGCGGTTCCCTGGAGCCAGTCGGGGAAGAGGTCGATGGGGAAGAACATGCCCCCCAGGATGAAGATGAGCTTCTGGAAGATCCAGTAAAAGGGGGTCACGTCCTCGGTCCAGAAGGCGAGAAGTCCGATGTTGAGCATCCACAGGGTGTTGAGGAGCAGCCCCCCGATGATCAGGATCAGGCCGAAGGGGAGGGCCCCCAGGTATCCCGGGAGGGGTCCCACGAAGAGGAGGGCCGAGAGGAATCCCAGTACCATGATGGGGGCCAGCTTCACCAGGCTCTCCCCCATGGCCCGGGCGGTCTGGAAGCCGTAGTAGGAGTAGGGCCTGTTCAGGGCGTAGGCGATGGAGCCGTCCTTGATCTCGTTCTGCACGGTCTGGAAGATCCGGCATTTGGAGAGCTCCACCGTTTCGGTGAAGGTGAGGTACCAGAGGGTCTGGGAGAGGGAGAGCCCGGCAAGGAGGACTTTCGTTCCGTAAATCACCTTCCAGAGGGAGAAGAAGACGAAGATGATGACCACGAAAAAGATCTGTCCCGTGATAAAGGCGGGCATATAGGCCAGCTGGTCCCGGAAGGTGTATCGGAAGATGGCGGCGTATTTTCTCAGGCTTCCCATGTTCCGACTCCCCCGGCGGTCCGGTTTTCGTAGATGTGGGCGATGACTTCCTCCATGGGAATGGTGGAGACGTTGATGTCCTGTATCGTGTTGTGCCGGATCAGGGCTTCCATGACCTCCCTCATGTCCACCCGGTTCAGGTCCGCCTCCAGCTTGGCCGAGTAGGGCCGGCTCTTGAGAACGGTCACCCCCTCCAGATCCAGGTTCAGTTCCTCCTCCAGCTTGACGTCTATGATCCGCCGGTTCAGGAGGGAGTACTTCATCTCCTTGACCGAGCCGTCCCATACGGCGGTCCCCTCGTTAATGACGATGACCCGGCGGCAGAGCTTCTCTATGTCCCCCGCGTCGTGGGAGGTGAGGAAGACGGTGATGCCGCTCTCCTCGTTCAGCCTCTTGATCAGATCCCTGATGCGGGCTTTGACCACCACGTCCAGGCCGATGCTGGGCTCGTCCAGAAAGAGGATCTCCGGGCTGTGGATAAGGGAGGCGGCGATCTCGCAGCGGATCCTCTGGCCCAGGGAGAGTTTTCTCACCGGCTGGTCCAGGAAGTCCTTCAGTTCGAAGACCTGGGTCAGTTCCGCCACCCGGCGGGCCGTTTCGGCGGCGCTCAGGTTATAGATGCTGCCCAGAAGGTCAAAGGAGTCCCGGGCGGGCAGGTGGTACCAGAGCTGGCTCTTCTGACCGAAGACCGTGCCGATCCTGAGGGAGAGGGCCTTTCTCTGCCGGTGGGGATCCATGCCCAGGACGGAGATGGAACCCGAATCGGGGTAAAGAATGCCCGTTATCAGCTTGATGGTGGTGGATTTTCCCGCCCCGTTGGGACCGATGAAGGCGAGCATCTCGCCCCGGGGGACGGAAAAGGAAACATCCCGGACCGCCCGGATCTCCCGGTACTCCCTTTTTACAAGGCTCCTGACCTGGCCGGAGAGACCGGCCGCCTTGACGGGACTTCTGAAACTCTTGTTCAAACCCTCTATCTCCAGTATCACGATAACCTCCTTCTGCGACATCGCGGGGATAAAAAAAAGACCCTCCGGGGGGATTCCCGAAGGGTCTGTATCTACTGAATCGTCAGTCTAGATACGTCTGCCTCCCGGAATCTTCCTGCAGGTCAGGAACATGGGGGAGACGTAAATAAACTGGACTTTTCCAAAATTACCGTTCATGTTTCTACTCTTTTACACCATAGCCGGGGATTGGTCAACCCCGGTTCCGGCAATTATTCCTGCACCGACCAGGTGGCGAAGTCCTCGGGGAACTTGGCTTTGAGCAGTTTCAGGACGTCCTTGCTCTTCTGCGATTCTTTATCCTTATAGGAGGAAAGGTCCATAACCACGTTCATTTTAAACCCGCCGCCCTTTTCCGTGGCCGTGGAGAATATGACCGGACAGAGGGCAATGGTTCCTTCGGCGATAGTCAGGGGGGCGAAATCCTCTTCGTAGAATTTTCTTTCGCTGTCGGGGATTTTCTTGCTCTCCGTAAACTGAAAATAGGTCTGGGAGAGATAGTATTCACCGGGAGCCAGCCGCTTCTCCAGGACATAGAGATCGTCGCCGGAGGGATTGAGTCTGACCGGATCGGAGTCCCGGCCGGAGGAAAGGCTGGTTAACACGGCGTAGTAACTGCCGAAGGGAATCGCCCCGGCTTCCTGTTCGTTTTCCAGAACGATCAACAGGGCCGTGTCTCCCGGCTGATAAGCCTTGAGGGTGGTCTGGCAACCGATAAGTAGAAGGATAGCAGCCAGTGCGAGGGCCGGTAGAATGAATTTTTTCATGGGATTAACTCCTTGGCGCCATTATAGGGGAATCCTCAGAACAGGGCAAGCTGCCGCCCCGGGGCGGCGTCCCGGTAGGCCCGGATGATCTCCTTCATGGAACAGAGAATCCCCGCCCGGCGGCACTCTTCCCGAAAGTAGGCCATGAGCCTGTCCGTCCCGGGCAGGGCGCAGGCGTACCGGTCCCCGAAATGGGCGCGGTACCGGTCGGAAAGGCCGGGGAATTGCCGGTCCAGCTCCCTGTAGAACCACTCCCTCTGGTTGCTCCTGAGGGTGACCCCCGGCCCGGCGAAGATATAACGGACCCCCGCTTCCTTCCCCCGGGCGACAATGGCGGCCACGTTCTCCCGGCTGTCCTCCAGGAAGGGGAGGAGGGGCATAAGGAGGATCCCCGTGAAGAGCCCCGCCCGGGAGAGCTCCCCCAGGGCGGCGAACCGCTCCGAGCTGGGGGAGACCCGGGGCTCGATTTTCCCGCACAGGACGTCGTCGGCGGTGGTGACGGTCATCTTGATAAGCACCGGGGAGTGGCGGGCGATGGAAGCCAGCCGGTCCCCGTCCCGGAGGATCAGGGCGCTCTTCGTGGCCAGGGCGGCGCCGAACCTATGCCGGTCCAGCAGATCCAGGGCTCCCCCGGTCAGGTCCAGCTTCCTCTCCAGGGGGTTGTAGGGATCGCTCATGGCCCCCATGCCCACCACGCCCCCCTTGCGGCGGGATGCCAGCTCCCTCTCCAGAATCGCCAGGGCGTTCTCCTTGGGCCGGACCCGGTCGAAATCTTCGATCCCGTAGCAGTCGCTCCGGCTGTCGCAGTAGATGCACCCGTGGCTGCAGCCCCTGTAGAGATTCATGTTGTAGTTCACCCCGAACCAGTCGTTCTTAGGGGCGTAGGACGAAAGTATGCTCCTTGCCTTGATCGGTTCCACCCTGCCTCCTTTGCCCATTCTACCATGAAAAACCTGACACCCCCCTGTCAAGTTAGGGGGGAAAGATTGATTATGCTCTGTTTAGGGAGTATAGTTTGACCTATGGAAAGAATATGCGTTTTCTGCGGTTCCAGTACCGGGACCGAACGGGGATACCTGGAAGCGGCGGAGGAGACGGGGCGGATGCTCTCCCGGGAGGGACTCTCCCTTGTTTACGGCGGGGGGGATGCGGGACTCATGGGCGCCGTCTCCCGGGCCCACGGGGAGGGGACCGGCAAGACCATCGGGATCATTCCCAAGGCCCTTCAGGACAAGGTCCCCCATCGGGAGAAGGTGGAACTCCACGTGGTGGAGGATATGCATCAGCGCAAGGCCATGATGTATGACATGAGCGACGGATTCATCGCCCTGCCCGGGGGTATCGGTACCATAGAGGAGCTCTTCGAAGCCTTTACCTGGAACCAGCTGGGCTATATGGACAAGCCCCTGGGGCTTTTGAATACGAAGGGATATTACGACGACCTGATCTCCTTTCTGGACGGAATGGTGGAACGGGGATTTCTCAAGAAGGCCCACCGGGAGAGACTGGCCGTCTCCCATGATCCGGCGGAGCTGCTGTCGCTTATGAAAAAAATCCCCGGCGGCTATGTCGGGAAGTGGGGGTAGGATATGTTCAAGGGAATCGTCAAGCTGATTCTGATTCTGAATTCCAACCAGAAGCCGGTGCAGATCGCCGGAGCGGCGGCCCTGGGCCTGCTGCTTGCCCTGGTGCCGGCGGGCAATCTCCTGTGGATCGCCCTCTTCCTTCTCTTTTTCCTGGTGCGGGTCAACCGGGCGGTGGGCCTGCTGTTCCTGCTGATCTTCCGGCTCTTCGCCCCCCTCTACGATCCCCTCCTGGACCGTATCGGTTACGGGATGCTGACCATGGGGAACCTGGAGCCCCTGTGGACGGGGCTCTACAATATGCCCCTGCTGCCCTTTACCAACTTCAACGACAGTCTTGTCATGGGGGGATTCCTTTCGGGGCTGATCCTTTTCATCCCCGCCCTGCTTCTCTTTTCGGTACTGATCAGGCTGTACCGGAACAAACTGGTTCCCCTGTGGTGCAACAGCAAATTTTATAAGAAACTGTCCGCCCTGCCCTGGTTCAAGAAGCTGACCGGGGCCTTTTCGGCGGGAGCCCGGGCCGTTCGGGCGGGGAGGAGCTGAGATGGGTCTGCCGAAATATCTGAAGAAAAGCTACTCCCGGGAGGATCTGATCAACAGGGTTCTGAAGAAGGCGCAGCTTAAACACGACCGGGAATTCCTGGCCACCCTTTTTAAAAAGGACGGGGAGGGGAACTACGCCCTTAAACCGGATTTAAGCAAGGAGGAGAAATCCCGGCTTAAAAAAATCACGAAGGAGATCAAACAGGGCCGGGGGGGGATTCGGATTCTGCCCCTCCTTATAGTCGTTGTGTTAGTAGCCGCCGCGGTTGTGTTCTCCCTCTTTTTCAAGGATCCCCTGGCGGACCGGCTGATGGAGAGATACCTGGGCGAACTGAACGGGGCCACGGTGGATGTGGACGGGCTCCATGTCTCCCTCCTGGATCTGGAGATCCGCTGGGACCGGGTGCAGATAACCGACGGGGACAACCTGGACCGGAACATGGTCGAACTGGGCGAAACGGTGCTCCGGATGAACAGCCTGGCCCTGCTGGAGAAAAAGATCGTGGCCGACAGCCTTGTCAGCCGGAACGCGGCCTGGGATAGGGTCCGGGAGACTCCCGGGGTACTGATCCTTCCCGATGACAAGAAGGAAGAGAAGGGGGAAGAGGATTCCGGTCCCACCCTGGGAGAGAGATTGAGCACCGAGCGGACCGACCGGATCGCCGGGGCCGTTTCCGATCCCGGAGCCTTCGTGGATGAGCAGTGGGACTCCCTCAAAACCCCCGCCCTGGCGGAGGAGCTGAAAGAGAGCTACGGGAAGGCCCTGGGGGACCGGAAGGCCTCCGCCGCCGCCCTCAAGGATGAGACCGGCGCCATCGTTAAGGAGGGGCAGGCCTTTCTGGAAAGGGACTACGGCAGCTACAGGAGCCATCCCGACCGGATCCCTTCCCTTCTTTCCGAGGCGGATGATTATTTTGGCAGGATCGATCGGGGCCGCCGGAACCTGCAGGCGGAACTGAAGGCCGTTCAGGAACTCAAGGCTTCCCTCATCAAGGATAGAAAGGCCCTGGAAGCGGCCCGGGACGAGGATATGGCCCGGGTCAAATCCCTTATCTCCCTGCCCGAGGGGGGAGTGAAGGGGCTCATCAATGATATGGTGCAATCCTATCTGGCCTCCCTGCTGGGGGACAAATATGCCCGGATCAAGAAAATCGCGGCCTTTGCCCGGAAGTACCGGAAAGAGGGCCCTGGCCGAGGGGAGGAGAAAGGGGGGGCGGGCCGCTCCGGAAGAGTCGTACCCTTTGACAGGCTGGTATGGCCCGACCTCTTTCTGCGGGAGGCCCTGGTTTCCGCCGAGGGAAGCGGCTTCTCCTGGGAGGCCTCCCTGAAGGAGCTGGCCGCCGATCCGGATCAATGGGACGCCCCGTCTACCCTGGGATTCCAATGGAAACAGGATCCCGGCTCCCTGGAAGGATCGGGAGTTCTGGACCGCCGGTCCGAAGGGGACCCTAGCGGGGGCCGCTTCTCCTTCGCCGGTCTGCCCTTTACCACGGACGCCCTCTCCGGAATGGGTATTTCCCGGGCCGGAGGGAACGGGGAGGGGACTGCGGACCTGACCGTGGACCGGGAGGGCAATTGGGCCCTGACCGCCAGTCTGACCGTGGCCGATCCCGGGCTGGAAAAAAGCGGGGACGATCTGGCGGCGGATGTCCTTTACCGGGTCCTTTCCGGGGAGGATTGGCACATGACCCTCTCCGCTTCGGGCCGGGGGGATGATGTGAGCTTTTCCCTGGACTGGTCCCTGCTTGACCGGGTGGACGATGAGATAGGGGCGGTGCTCAAGGAGCAGGCGGCGGAGTTCCTGGACGGGGTGGAGAAGGAACTCCTGGAACGGTACGCCGGGGAGCTGGGTTTCCTGGACGACTACCTGGGAGACCTGGACGTCAGCGAAGCCCTTCTGAAGGGGGACCTCTCCTCCCTGGACAGCTCCAAAAAGAGGGTCAGCGA
>QKAI01000116.1 GCA_003246505.1 Spirochaetaceae bacterium
CTTTCCCGGGATTTGAAAAGTCTCAAGGTGGGAAAGGTTTCCGACGGCAACCGGGGATACTATTATACCCTTCCCGATCAGAAAATGAACAAGGAAACCACGGAGCACTACCTGGAAGACATAACCAGGGGCTACATCTCCCTGGCCTTTTCGGGAAATCTGGTGGTCATGCACACACTCCCCGGCCATGCCAACACGGTGGCCTTCGCCCTGGACCGGCTGGACGTGGAGGAGATAACAGGCACCATCGCCGGGGATGACACGATCCTTATCATCCTTTCCGACGGGGTGGAGCGGACCGATTTCGTCCGCTGCCTGGGAGATCTGATCCCCGATCTGGAGCTGCCCAAATGAAACCGAAGATTTTCATAGACGGACAGGCGGGCACCACCGGGCTCATGATACACGAACGGCTCGGGTGCCGGGAGGACATAGAGATCCTGACCATACCGGAGGAGAAGCGCAAGGACCTGGGGGAGAAGAAGAAATATCTCAACGAGGCGGACGTGGTTTTCCTCTGCCTTCCCGATGGGGCGGCCCGGGAATCGGTCTCCCTGGTGGAGAATCCCCGGACCCGCATCATAGACGCCAGCACGGCCCACAGGACCGATCCGGAGTGGACCTACGGCTTCGCCGAGCTTCTCCCCTCCCGGCGGGAGGAGATCCGGTCCACGACCCGTCTGTCCAATCCGGGCTGCCACGCCACCGGATTCATCGCCGCCCTCTTTCCCCTGGTTAAGGCGGGGCTGCTCTCCCCGGAGGAGGATCTGGTCTGCACCTCCCTCTCCGGCTACAGCGGTGCGGGGAAGACGCTTATCGAGAAATACGCCGACCCCGGAACGGACAGGGACTTCCGGGAGGGACCCCACCACTACGCCCTCTCCCTGAACCATAAGCACCTGCCGGAGATGATGAGGATGGCCGGGCTCTCCCGCCCTCCCCTCTTCCTGCCCACGGTGGGCCCCTTCTACAAGGGGATGGTCGTATCGGTCCCCCTCTTCCTGCCCCGACTCAAGGGGAAGGTCACCGGGAAGGACGTAAGGGAGTGCCTGGCCGGCCATTACGACGGGGAACCCTTCATCCGGGTTCTCCCCCTGGGGGATCAGAGCGATTTCATTGACGGGACTTTTTTTCATCCCCAGGGGTGCAACGATACGAACCGGCTGGATCTTTTCGTCTATGCGAACGGTGATCAGGCGGTTGTCATGAGCCGCCTGGACAACCTGGGCAAGGGAGCCTCCGGAGCGGCGGTTCAGAATATGAACATCATGCTCGGCTTCCCCGAAGACCGCAGTCTGGAATCCTGAGGAGACTCCCCCGATGAAAGAAAGAATTGTTATAAAAATAGGCGGCCGGGCCGCGGAGGAAGAGAAGGCCCTCCTGGATCTGGCCTCGGAAATATCCTCCCTGACATCCCGGTACGATATAGCCCTCATCCACGGGGGCGGCGCGGCGGTCTCCTCCATTCAGAAGGTATTCGGCATCGAGCCCCTCTTCGTGGAGGGGAAGCGGATCACCGCCCCGGAGGAGATGGACATTGTGGACATGGGCCTGGCCGGGAAGATGAACAAGTACCTGGTGCGCCTCTTCCGAAAAGCCGGGGTGAACGGGGTGGGGCTCTCCGGCTGCGACGGAGCCCTTTTCTCCGGTAAGAGCTTCGGGAGCCACGGAGGAAAGGAGAACCGCAGCGGTTCCCTGGACCTGTGCGACCCGTCCCTGGTGGAACTTCTGTGGGGGGCGGATTTCTTCCCCATCGTCTCCTCCGTTTCCTACGACGGGGAAGGCCGGGGCATCAACATCAACGCCGACGAAGCCGCCCTGGGTGTGGCGGAAGCCCTGAAGGCTTCCCGTCTCCTCTTTATTTCGGACATACCGGGAATTCTTGAGGAGGGGAAGATCGTCGACTCAATGAACGAAGGCGCCATAAAGGACGCCCTGGCCCGGGAGGTCATCACCGGGGGCATGATCCCCAAGGTGAACTCCTCCCTGGAAGCCCTGAAAAAGGGAGTCTCTTCTATCCTCATCACCGATTACCGTCGGGAGGGGGATCTGAAGACCATGCTGGAAGGACACAAGGGTACCAGAATTACCCTGTAAATAAAGGAAGGTGTTGCTATGATTCAACCGTCAATTGTGAAAAATCCCCCCTATCCGCGGAACTACGCATCCGAATTCCTGCTCCTGGACAGGGGCGAGGGAATTTTCCTCTTCGATGAGGACGGGAACAGGTACAGGGATTTCGCGGCGGGGATCGCGGTGAACGCCCTGGGATACGGCCGGGAGGATCTGGCCCGGATCGCCCACGATCAGATGCTGAAGCTGATCCACGTATCCAATCTCTACGCCAACAAGCCCGCCCTGGAGCTGGCAAAAAAACTGGTGGCCTCTGGGGACTTCTCGGCGGTCCACTTCGGGAACAGCGGTTCCGAGGCCAACGAGGCGGCCCTGAAATACGCCAGGATTTATGGGAAAAGGAAAAAGGGTCCCGAATGCTACCACTACCTCTCCTTCTCGGGGAGTTTCCACGGACGGACCATGGGAGCCCTGGCGGCGACCTCCACGGCCAAGTACCGGGAGTCCTACGAGCCCATGGCCCCGGGATTCCACTTCGCCGAATACAACAACGTGAAGCAGCTGGAGGAGACGCTGGACGATAAATTCTGCGCTGTCATCGTGGAACCCCTCCAGGGGGAAGGGGGCTGCACCCCCATGGACAGGGAGTTCGCCGCCGCCCTGAACCGGATCTGCGGGGAGAAGGACATCCTCATCATCGCCGACGAGGTGCAGGCGGGACTGGCCCGGTGCGGGGAGATCTTCTCCTCCGCCCTGAGCGGCCTTAAGCCGGATATCGTCACCCTGTCCAAACCCCTGGCGGCGGGGCTGCCCCTGTCCGCCACCCTGATACCGGAGAGGGTGAACGAATATATTCACCTGGGAGACCACGGGGGAACCTTCGGGGGAGGGCCGGTGACCACGGCGGTGGCCTCCCACATGTGGGATATCGTCACGGAGAAGAGTTTTCTCGCCGATGTCCGCCGGAAGGGGGCCTTCATGGAGGAGGCTTTGATGGAACTGGCCGGGGAGATTGGCCTCAAAGCCCATGTGACCGGGGCGGGACTCCTGCGGGGCCTGGTTCTGGAGAAGGAAGAGGAGGCGGCTAAGATAGGCGACATCATAAACGACGCCCGCTCCCGGGGACTGATCATCCTCCGGGCCGGTTCGAATGTGATACGCCTGGCCCCGCCCCTCATCATTACGGAAGAGGAAATATCGGAGGGTCTGTCCCTCCTTCGGGAATCGATCAAGGAAGTAATATCAGCCTGAGGCTGAAAGGAGAATAGAATATGAGTGCTAAATCGGGTGAGGATGTCAAGAAAATATGTCTGGCCTACTCGGGCGGACTGGATACGTCAATAATCATACCCTGGCTCAAGGAGAACTATAACGGGGCGGAAGTGGTGGCCATCTGCACCAACGTGGGCCAGGACGAGGACTGGGCCGGCATGGAGAAGAAGGCCCTTAACGCGGGGGCCAGCAAATTCGTGGCCGCCGACATCCGGAACGAACTGGCTTCGGAGATGATTTTCCCCATGCTCCGGGCCGGGGCCATATACGAAGGGCACTATCTGCTGGGCACCTCCATCGCCCGGCCTATCCAGGCGAAGTACCAGGTGGAGTTCGCCCTGCAGGAGGGTTGCGACGCCCTCTGCCACGGCTGTACGGGAAAGGGCAACGACCAGGTGCGCTTCGAGCTCACCTACAAGGCCCTGGCCCCCCAGCTCAAGGTTATCGCCCCCTGGCGCATCTGGGACATCAAAAGCCGGGAGGACGCCATCGAATACGCGGAGAGCCGCAACATCAACCTGGGCAAGATCTCCAAGAAGAACATCTACAGCCGGGACTGGAACATCTGGCACATGAGCCACGAGGGCGGCGATCTGGAAGATCCCTGGAACAGACCCCAGGACGAAATGTTCCAGCTGACCAAATCCCCCAAGGAAGCCCCGGACGTGGAGACGGAGATCACCATCGAATTCGAGAAGGGCATCCCCGTAGGGCTGAACGGCAAGAAGGTGGCCCCCTTCGAACTGATCAAGCAGCTGAACGAGGTGGCCGCGGCTAACGGCATCGGCCGGGTGGACATTGTGGAGACCCGCCTTGTGGGCATGAAGAGCCGCGGGGTTTACGAGACTCCCGGCGGCACGGTTCTGCACAAGGCCCTGAGGGATCTGGAGATGTTCACCATCAACAACGACGCCCTCCATCTGAAGCAGATGCTGGCCTGCGAGTACTCCAACCTGGTTTACGCGGGCAAATGGTACACCACCTCCCGCCTGGCCCTGGACGAATTCATGAAGAAGACCATGGAGTTCACCACCGGATCGGTCCGGCTCTCCCTCTACAAGGGGAACGCGACCGTGGTGGGCCGCAAGTCCCCCTACGCCCTGTACCTGGAAGATCTGGCCTCCTTCGGGAAGTCCAGCTACGACCATCACGACGCGGAGGGCTTCATCAACCTCTACGGTCTCTCCACCGGGGTGACCGCCATGGTTCACAAGCGCCTGCCCGACGATGCGGGCCAGGCCGTGGAGATGAAAGAGGTGGCCGCCACCTTCCACGACAAATAGTTGTTTCGGGCCCCGGTTCCCCTGAATCGGGGCCCTTTTCATGCCCCCCGGTCAGGGCCGGCGCTGTTCCGGTCACGGCGATAGGCGGCGGGGGTCATGCCCACCACGAGGGTGAAGCGCCGGCTGAAGTAGGTCTCGTCGCAGAATCCCAGGTTCTCCGCAATGACGTATCCCCGGGTCCCCTGCTCTATCATGGAACAGGCCGCCTCCATCTTGAGCCTTTCGAAGTAGGCCAGGGGGGAGACGTGCACGCTCTCCCGGAACAGGCGGCAGAAGTAGTGCTTTTCCAGATGGACATGGTCGGCCAGCTCCTGGAGGGTGATTTTCCGGGAGAGGTTGCCGGTCATGTAGTCGTGGGCCCGGATCAGGGGCTCCTGATGGAAGCGCACGGTCCTCCCCCGGGTCATGAGGGAGAAGAGGAGGGAGAGGAGGAGATACTCCCCCGACTGGCGGCAGGCCTCGTCCCCCCCCAGGAGGATGCGGAGGCGGGAAAAATCGGAGCGCATGTCCGCGAAGAGGCGGTAGTGGCTCTGCAGCCGGCCCAGCTTCTCCCCCACCTCCCCCTCCGGCTTGTAGCGGATGAAATAGAAGGTCAGGTCCTGATCCACCTTGAAGGAGTGGCCGGCCCCGGGGGGGGTGACAAGAAAGGTGTCCCTCTGCAGGGGGATGGCCTCCCCGTTCTGATGCAAGGAGCCGCTTCCCTTTAGGATGTAGTGAAACTCATAACAGTCGTGGTAATGCCGGGGATAATCCTCGTTCAGATAGCCGAAAAAAAAGTCCGCCCCCCCCATTTTCTCCTCCGGGAAATGTCAATATCACTCAAGAATATCATAATATGTTCCCTGTGAGTATGGGGTAAGGACGCTTATAATATTTCCGATGATATCCGGCGCAGGAAAAGCCGGAAAGGGAGAGAGATATGACAGAGAAATGGTTCGATTCGTCCCTGCCCGCCGGGGAGAGGATTGAGAGCCTTATCCAGGCTATGACCGTGGAAGAGAAGGCCTCCCAGCTCCTGTACACCAGTAAAGCGGTTCCCCGCCTGGGTATTCCCGAATATAACTGGTGGAATGAGGCACTCCACGGGGTCGCCCGGGCCGGAAAGGCCACCATATTTCCCCAGGCCCTGGGCATGGCCGCCGCCTTTGACAGGGAGATGACCGAGGAGATCGCCACGGCGATTTCCGACGAGGCACGGGCCAAATATTACAAGGCCGTATCGGAGGGCAACAGGGGTCAATATATGGGTCTCACCTTCTGGTCCCCCAATATCAATATCTTCCGGGATCCCCGCTGGGGACGGGGCCAGGAGACCTACGGGGAGGATCCCCGTCTGACCGGAGAACTGGGCATGGCCTTCGTGAGGGGCCTCCAGGGCGACCACCCCACACGCCTCAAGACGGCGGCCTGCGCCAAACACTTCGCCGTCCACTCCGGCCCGGAGGCCCTGCGCCACGAATTCGACGCCCGGGCCGATGAAAAGGATATGCGGGAAACCTACCTGCCCGCCTTCCGGGACCTGGTGACCCGGGCCAATGTGGAAGCGGTCATGGGAGCCTATAACCGGACCAACGGGGAGCCCTGCTGCGGCAGCAAGATCCTCCTCGTGGATATCCTGAGGGGGGAGTGGGAGTTCCAGGGCCATGTGGTATCCGACTGCTGGGCCATACGGAATTTCCACAAGACCCATAAAGTGACGAATACTCCCGAGGAATCCACCGCCCTGGCCCTGTCCATGGGATGCGATATCAACTGCGGCTGCACCTACGAGTACGTGCTGAAGGCTCTGGAACAGGGGCTTATCACGGAAAAGCAGATAGACGACAGTCTGCGCCGCGCCCTGACCACCCGGCTGAAACTGGGTCTTTTCGATCCCCCCGGGGAGGATCCCTGGAAGGGCATAGGAGAGGAGGTGATAGACTGCGGCAGGCACCGGCAGCTGGCCCGGAAGGCGGCCGCCCGCTCCGTGGTGCTCCTCAAGAACGGGGACGGGGTGCTGCCCATTCCGTCGGGGGTGAAGAAGGTGCAGGTTCTGGGGCCGAACGGAGCCAACATGGAAGCCATGCTGGGGAACTACTACGGCAGCAACCCCCGCATCGTCACCGTCCTGGAGGGCATAGCCGGGCGGGTCTCCTCGGGGGTTACCGTGGAGTACCGGCCGGGGGTCATGATCGACCATCCCAATGCCAATCCCCTCCACTGGGCCGTCTACGAGGCGGACAACTTCGAATATACCGTGGCGGTCATGGGCCTGGACCAGAGGCTGGAGGGGGAGGAGGGAGATTCCATCGCCTCGGCCATGATGGGAGACCGGCTGGACCTGAAGCTCCCCGAGGGACAGCTGGACTTCCTCAGGAAACTCAGCGAGAGGAAATCCAAACTGATCGTGGTGATAATCTCCGGCAGCCCCCTGATTCTGGACGAAGTCCACGAACTGGCCGATGCGGTTCTCTGGACCTGCTACCCCGGAGAGGAGGGGGGCAACGGCATCGCGGACGTTCTTTTCGGCGATGAGAATCCCTCGGGACGGCTCCCGATCACCTTCCCTGTAAAACTGGAGGACATCCCCCCCTTCGAGGAGTACGCCATGGCGGGGAGGACCTACCGGTATATGGATAAGGCCCCCCTCTACCCCTTCGGATTCGGCCTCTCCTATACGAAGTTCGCCTACGGGAAACTGACCGCCAGCACGGGGACCCTCTCTCCCGGCGAGGGCCTGACCCTTACGGCGGAGGTGTCCAACCGCGGTTCCCGGGCGGGGGAAGAGGTGCTTCAGCTCTACCTGACCGGGGTCGATATGCCCTTCCGCACTCCCCTCCTGACCCTGACCGACTTCAAAAGGGTCGCCCTTGGACCGGGGGAGTCCAGGAAAATCGAGTTCCGCCTGAGGCCGGAGGATTTCCTTCTCATCGACGATGGGGGAAGGGAAGTGCGTCAGAGTGGTACCTACAGGATAACCCTGGGCGGGGCGGCCCCGGTGGAACGTTCCGCCGAACTGGGCGGCGCCGAACCGGTATCCCTGGAGGTGACACTCATTTGAAAAGGGGCGGTCAGGTTTTTCTTGACCGCCCTTTTTTTTTGTGATAATCTTAGTTGAATGCTTAAACCAACCTTGGATATTTACTAACATGCCCGCCAATCAATTCTCCAGCCAGATCAACGGGAACCGTCTCCTCAGAGAACTCTGGATCAACCGGGGACTGAGCCGTATTCAGCTGGCCCAGAGGCTGGAACTGGACAAATCCACGGTCACCCTTCTGGTCAGCCCCCTGGAGAAAGCGGGGATCGTGGAGACCATCTCCGAGGGGAGCGCCTCCTCCCGGGGGGGAAGAAAACCCATCGCCCTGGGGCTGAGGGGGGAAAGCGCCTATTTTCTGGGGATGGAGATTCAGCCCGACCGTATCAACATAACTCTCCTGGACCTCCGGGGACGGGTGGCGGAGGAAAGGACCCTGGAGGAGGATCTCTCCGGGAGCCGGTTCCGCTCCCGGATCGGCGGCCTGCTCCGTGAGATCGGGATCGAGTACTCCCGCCGTTTTCCCCTCATGGCCATGGGGGCGGGGCTGGCGGGGATCGTGGATACCCGGGAGAGGCGCATCCTGGGGGCCATGCTTCTGGAGATAAGAGAGAGCTGCTCCGTGGACGGCCTCATTGGGGAGAAATTCCCCTTCCCCTTCATTCTGGAGAATGACGCCAACTGCTGCACCTGGGGGGAACTGATGCTGGAACGGGAGAAGCCGGAGGAGAACATCCTCTTCCTTCTGCTGGAATCGGATTTCTTCCGGGGAGGGGGGAAGAGCCCGGGGCGATTCTCCCTGGGCATGGGCCTTTCCCTCAACGGGAAGGTTCACCGGGGAAGGCAGTTCGGGGCCGGAGAATTCCGCAGCACCACCTGGAAGGGGGAGGAGAAGAGCCAGTTCTCCCTGGGTTATGAAGAGCTCTCCCGGCTGAAGGAGGAGGAGGGCGTGCGGAATCGCCTCTTCCGGGAAATAGGAAGCAATGTGGCCTTCCTTACCAATGTACTGGATATGGACCGGATCTGCGTGGGGGGCAATATGGGCCCCTTCTGGGAGGACTTCCGGACCATTCTGGAGAGGGAGATCCGGTCGAACCGGTCCTATCCCGTCCGGGAGGAGTGCCCCATAACCCTCTCCACCCGGGGGGAGTACGCCGTTTCCTACGGGGCGGCGGCCATGCTCCTCATGGAGCTCTTCAGCCTGGACGCTCCCGTCGGTCCGGACAATTCCCTGCAGGGCCGGGAGGCCCTGATAAATTTCATAGATGCCAAGAACTCAGGAGGAAAACCATGAAATTCGGTTATTTTGACGATAGGAGCCGGGAGTATGTCATTACCGACCCCCGGACGCCCTACCCCTGGATCAACTATCTGGGAAACGAGGACTTTTTCGCCCTCATATCCCATACGGCGGGGGGTTACGCCTTCTATCGGGACGCCAAATTCCGGCGCCTGACCCGATACCGGTACAACAACGTTCCCATGGACGACGGGGGGCGTTACTTTTATATCAAGGACGGGGATACCATCTGGTCCCCCGGCTGGAAACCGGTCAAGACCGAACTGGACCGCTACGAGTGCCGCCACGGCCTGAGCTATACCCGCTTCGACTCGGAGAAGGACGGGCTCCGGGCGCAGGTGCTCTTCTTCATCCCCCTGGGATTCCACGGGGAAGTGCAGAAGGTCACCCTGACCAATAACAGCGACAAACCCAAGAAGGTCAAGCTCTTCTCCTTCCTGGAGTGGTGCCTCTGGAACGCCGAGGAC
>QKAI01000230.1 GCA_003246505.1 Spirochaetaceae bacterium
ATCTCATCCATAACGGGAGCAAGAACAGTCCCGACGGTTCGGTCATCACCATCGGGGTGCAGGAGAACGAGCAGTACATCGTGGTGTCTGTCCACGACAGGGGATCGGGGATCGAGAGCCGGGAGATCCCCCATGTGTTCAACGAATTCTACCAGTCAACGGACCCGGCGAAAAATCTGAACGAGGGGGCGGGACTGGGGCTGACCATCGTCAAGGACATCATCGAAAAGCATAAGGGCGAAGTCTATATCAGCTCCATTCCCAAGGCGGGCACCACCGTGTCCTTCTCCCTGCCCCTGTACAAAGGAGTGTTTTCTGGAACAGTCAATCCTGATAATTGAAGACGATCCCCACCTGGTGACGATCCTGGATTTCCTCATGAGGGACGAGGGCTTCGCCGTTCTGACGGCGGGATCCGGAGAGGAGGGACTGCGCCTCATGGAAAGGGAGAGGGTCGACCTGGTGATTCTGGATATCAACCTGCCCGGAATCGACGGTCTCGAGGTATGCCACAGAATCAAGACGACCGCCCAGATCCCGGTGATCTTCCTCTCCGCCCGGGACCGGGACAGCGATGTCATCTCCGGGCTGGAGACGGGGGCGGACGATTACATGAGGAAACCCTTCAACCACCGGGAGCTGATCCTCCGCATCGGAAAGCTCCTGAAGCTGGCCGGCGGCAGCACCGAAGGTCAGACCGCCATCAGGACGGGAAAGCTCCTGATAAACCGGGAGAGGGAGACGGTCTTTTTCGATTCCCGGGAGATCAAGCTCACCCCCATGGAGTACAATCTTCTGGCCGTTCTGGGCAGCAGGCTGGACTGGGTCATATCCTGGCAGGTCCTCCTCAAGGAAGCCTGGGGCTACGAGGACTGGGAGGGGGGACGGGAAATCGTCAAGGTGAACATCCGCCGCCTCAGAATCAAAATAGAGCCGGACCCCTCGGAGCCCATCTATCTCCTGACCGAAAGGGGGCGGGGCTATAAGCTGGCCTGCGTCCGATGAAGGAGCACCTGCGCCTCTCCCATATTACCAAAATCTTCAATCCCGGAAAAAAGAACGAGATCGTCGCCCTTGACGATTTCAGCCTGACCGTGGGAAAGGGGGAGTTCATTACCCTTCTCGGACCCTCCGGATGCGGGAAGACGACGGCCCTTCGGATCATAGCGGGGTTTGAAATGCCCACGTCGGGATCGGTTTTCATAGACGGGGAGGATGTGGGCGGACTGACCCCGGACAGGAGGGATACCTCCATGGTATTCCAGAATTACGCCCTCTTTCCCCACCTGAGCGTGTTTGAGAACATTGCCTACGGGCTGAGGATCAAGCACAGGCCCGAGGACGTGATCAGGAACGATGTGGCCATGGCCTGCCAGGTCGTCAATCTGATGGGAATGGAGAACCGTTTTCCCGGGACCCTGTCCGGAGGTCAGCAGCAGCGGGTCGCCCTGGCCCGGTCCCTGGTGATGCGCCCCAAGATGATCCTCTTCGACGAGCCCCTGTCCAATCTGGATCTGAAGCTCCGGGTCCAGACCCGTTCTGAGATTAAGAGGGTCCAGCAGCTGCTGGAAATGACCGTACTCTACGTCACCCACGACCATTCGGAGGCCCTGAGCATGTCCGATCATATCCTCATCATGAACCACGGCCGGATCATACAGTCGGGCACCCCTGAGGAGATCTACAACAACCCGGCCAGCACCTTCGTGGCCGATTTCATAGGCAATGCGAATTTCATCTCCGCCACGGTGGAAGAGACGGAGGGGAAGCGGGTCACCCTGACGCTGGGCAGCAGAATCATCATCCTCAAAACCGATCCCCGGGGGGAATCCTTCGAGGAAGGAGAAGAGGTTTACCTGGCCATCAAACCGGAGGCGATCGCCCTGTCGGAGGAGAAAACCGACTTCAAGGGGATAGTGGAGGTTAAATCCTTTCTGGGGCCCTACACGGAGTACAAGATCGAATTCGACGGATCATTCATCAATGTGTTCCAGCATAACCGGCCGGGAAAAACGAAATTCTATCATCCCGGGGAACCGGTCTTTCTGAAATTCGATCACAGCCAGTTTCACATTTACAGGAAATAGATCGGATTATTTCCGGGCCGCCTTCTTCGCCTCCAGCCGGGCCTTCACGCTCTTGAGCAGCATCATGTTCTCCCGCTCCTGCTCCTCCAGCCGGCCGGCGATCAGATGGAGGGAGTCCTCCAGGTCGGGGATGGCGATCTTCTCCAGGGCGTTCACCTTGCGGATGGTCTTCTTGACCTCCCGGGCCAGGCGCATGATGGAAATCTTCAGTTCCGAGAAATGGCCCATCTCCTTCAAGGCTTCCTGGAAGAGGCGCACCCCCTCGTCAATGTAGGGGGACGTGCCCACGGGGGAGAAGAAGGGCCCCTCCCCGGTGAACTCCGTATTCACCACGGGCAGGGTCACCCCCATGACCTTCCGCTTTCCCAGGCTTATCTCGCTCTGCACGTTGATCGATTCGGAGATGCTGGTCACCCGCCTTTTTCCCATGCGCAGGACCGACTCCTCCAGATTCCGGTAGGCCAGGGCCAGGGCTTCCTCCACCCGTTTCTGGAAGGCCTCGGTCTGGTCCACCAGGTTCAAGAGCTCCATGACCAGGATGTTCCGCTTCTGGTCCAGCAGCTCATACCCCTGGCGGGCGAACTTGAGCTCCTCCTTGATCTTGAGGAAATTCGATTTCGTAGGGGCGACCTGGCTCATAGAGACCTCGATGGGTAATTTGAAATGAAAAATGAAAAATGAAGAATTGAGAATATGGAATTGAGAATGAAGAAGAGATCTCTCGCATCCTTCAGATAGAATTTGAGTATACAATTCCCTGATAATTCTTCATTCTTCATTCTCAATTCTTCATTCCCTGCATAAAAAAATTTACGTAAGCCAAATAACACTTACTGCCCACTAGCGCCATAATGCTTCAATAGAAGAATTCCTCTATCTCCTCGTCGGTCACCCGGTGCAGCTCCTCCGCGGGCAGGGCCTTGAGCACGGACCAGCCGATGTCCAGGGTCTCCTCGATGCTGCGGTTTTCGTCGTGTTTCTGATTCACAAACTCCCGCTCGAAGCGCTCGCCGAATTCCATGTACTGCTTGTCCAGGGGAGTCAGCTCCTCCTCCCCGATGACGCTGGCCAGGTTACGCACGTCCTTCACGTAGCTGTAGGCGGCGAAGAGCTGGCTGGAGAGGTGGGGATGGTCCTTCCGGGTCATCCCGTCCCCGATGCCGTCCTTCATGAGGCGCGACAGACTGGGAAGGCCCGCCACGGGGGGATAGAGGTTCCGCCCGTGCATCTCCCGCTCAAAGACGATCTGCCCCTCCGTGATGTACCCGGAGAGGTCGGGGATGGGGTGGGAGATATCGTCGTTGGGCATGGTCAGGATGGGGATCTGGGTGATGGAGCCCGCCCGGCCCTTGATCATCCCCGCCCGCTCGTAGATCTCGGCCAGGTTGGAGTAGAGGTAGCCAGGGTAGCCCTTGCGGCTGGGGATCTCCCCACGAAGGGTACTGATTTCCCGGAGGGATTCGCAGTAGTTGGACATGTCCGTCATGATGACCAGCACGTGCATGTCGCAGTCGAAGGCCAGGTGCTCCGCCAGGGTCAGGGCCGTCTTGGGGGTGATGATCCGCTCGATGGAGGGATCGTCCGCCAGGGAGAGGAAAAGGGCCACCTTGTCCAGAACCCCGGACTCCTCGAAGGTGCGGATGAAAAACTGGGCCACGTCGTTCTTGACCCCCATGGCGGCGAAGACGATGGCGAAGTCCGACGCCTCCCCCTTGATGCGGGCCTGCCGGGTGATCTGGGCGGCCAGCTCGTTGTGGGGCAGGCCGTTTCCGCTGAAGATGGGGAGCTTCTGCCCCCTAATGAGGGTGTTCATGCCGTCGATCACGCTGATTCCCGTCTGGATGAAGTCCCGGGGATAGGCCCGGCTGGTGGGGTTGATGGGGCGGCCGTTCACGTCAAGTTCGGCGGTGGCCACGGGCACGGGGCCCTCGTCCCGGGGAACGCCCAGGCCGTTGAATACCCGGCCCAGCATCTCCTTCGTCACCCCCAGGGTCAGGGGCTCCCCCATAAAACGGGCGCTGGTGCCGGGCATGTTCAGACCGGCCGTCCCTTCGAAGACCTGCACGCAGACCACTTCGTCGGAGGTGTCCAAAACCATGCCCAGACGCACCTTGCCCGCCGGATCCACGCATTCCACCAGTTCCTGATACCCCACGGGGTGGGTGTTCTTGATAAAAACCAGGGGACCGTCGATCCGGTCGACTCCTACGTATTCCCTTCCGGCCAACAGCCGTTTCTCATCAATCTGCGGCGCATCCTTAGACATAAAGCTCCTCCAGCTTGGCGAATCCCCGCTCCATCTTGAGCATGAGCCGGTCGAACTGATCCGGGTCGTCGTTGGGGATGGTCAGTTTCATCTTGGAAATGTCCTGCAGAACGGGCATCCTGTGGATTTTGGCCAGGGGGACCCCCGCCTTGATCGCTTCGTTCCCCCTGTCGAAATAACCCACGATGACCGCGAGCATGCGGGTCTGCTTCTCAACGGTGCTGTACTTGTCGATGTCGTCAAAGGCGTTCTGCTGCAGAAAGGCGTTCTTGAAGAGGGTGCACACTTCGGTAATGAACCGCTGGCTGTCGGGCAGGGCGTCGGGGCCGACCAGTTTGATCACCTGCTGCAGCTTCACCTCCTTCTGCAGGAGCTCCATGATGGTGCGCCGGTTGTCCAGGAACTCCTTGCCCGCCTTTTCCGCCCAGAAGGGGGAGACGTCGTCGGTGTACTCGCTGTAGCTCTCCAGCCAGCCGATGGCCGGGTAGTGGCGGGCGTTGGCCAGCTGCCGGTCCAGGGCCCAGAAACAGCGGACGAAGCGCTTGGTATGCTGGGTCACCGGTTCGGAAAAGTCGCCCCCGGGAGGGGACACGGCGCCGATGACCGAGACGGATCCCTCCTCGCCGCAGAGGCAGGTCATGTAGCCCGCCCGCTCGTAGAATTCGGCGATGCGCGTGGGCAGGTAGGCGGGGAAGCCCTCCTCGGCGGGCATCTCCTCCATGCGGCCGGACAGCTCCCGCAGGGCCTCGGCCCAGCGGCTGGTGGAGTCGGCCATGATGGCCACGTGGAGCCCCATGTCCCGGTAGTACTCGGCCAGGGTGATCCCCGTGTAAATGCTCGCCTCCCGTGCGGAAACGGGCATGTTGGAGGTGTTGGCGATGAGGATGGTCCGCTCCATCAGGCTCCGCCCCGTGCGGGGGTCGATCAGTTCGGGGAATTCGGTCAGAACGTCGGTCATCTCGTTGCCCCGCTCCCCGCAGCCGATGTAAACGATGAGGTCCGCGTCGCACCACTTGGCCACCGCGTGCTGGGTCATGGTCTTCCCCGTGCCGAACCCCCCGGGAATGGCCACGGTGCCCCCCTTGGCCAGGGGAAAGAGGGCGTCTATGACCCGCTGGCCCGTGAGCAGGGGAATTTCCAGGGGCCTGCGCTTCTTTACCGGACGGGGCCTGCGGATGGGCCACCTCTGGTACATCCGAAGGGGAACGTCCCCCTTTTCGGTCCGTACCACGGCCACTTCCTCCTCCACGGTGTACTCCCCCTCCGGCTTGATGGAGGCGATGGTTCCCTTCACGTCCGGGGGAATCAGGAGCTTATGGTTGATTCTCTGGCTCTCCTGGACGGAGGCGAAAACCTGACCCCCCTCCACCGGTTCCCCCTCCTTCAGAAGAGGAACGAAGGGCCAGATCTTCTCCCGGTTCAGGCTGGGCCGGCTGATGCCCTTCTCGATGTAGATGCCGGAAATCTGCTCCAGCTCTTCCAGGGGTCTCTGGATGCCGTCGTAGATTGTCCCGATGAGACCCGGGCCCAGTTCCACCGACAGGGGAGCGCCGGTTCCGTAGATGTTGTGCCCCGGGGCGATGCCGGTGGTATCCTCGTACACCTGGATGATCGCCTCCCCGTCCTGGAGCTTGATAATCTCCCCGGTCAGACGGGCCTCGCCCACCTGCACCAGCTCCTGCATCAGGGCATCCGTTATGCCCCTGGCTTCGATGATGGGTCCGTTCACCCGTTTTACCTGGCCGACTATCCTCGTATCCATGTCCTATTCCTCAAACAATTCCCGATAAATGACTTTTCTTAATTCCGACTGCTTTCGCAGAAGACGGGTCTCGATCTGATTATTAAAAACCAGACGCCCCCCCCTCTGCTTTACCAATACGCCCGCCCCCAGCAGGGGCGGTTCCCCGGAAAGGGTCAGCTTGACCTTCCGTCCGAATTCCTTCTCCAGACGCTGTTCCTGCTTCCTCAGCCAGGGACCGGTCATAATCTCCCGCTCCCTTTTCCGGCCGTTCACTTCCGCTTCGGGAACATCCAGGCCCAGGGCCCCCTCCAGCACCCAATCGGCCAGAATCGATTCGTACTCATCGGTCCCGGAAAGGGCCAGGAGTTTTTCCCGGGCCAGAACCAGGGCGTCCTTCATGAACCGGTCCCTCAGAAGCAGCTCCTTACGCCGGATTTCTCCGGAGATTCTCTGATCCGCCCCTTTCTCCGCCCGGGCCTTTTCCTGCTCCAGCTGATCATCGGCGGCTTTCAGGAGGGAAGTCTCCTGGGACCGGGCGGCCTTCTTCCGGGCTTCGGCCTGGGCCTGGGCCCGGGAAATGAGATCCTCCGCTTCCCCTCGGGCCTTGACCAGAATCTCCTCCAGGAATTCCCGGCTGCCCGTCACTTCCTTGTTCACAAAGAACTCCTTACAGATTGATGCCTATGGCCTTGTTCACCGTATCCCGAAGGCTGGGCCGGCCCGGCAGGGGGCCTTCCCGGTCGGGAATCTCCACGATCAGGGGAAAATCCACATTGAAAACGTAATGGTCCACCTGCTCCCGGATCATCCCGGCGGCCCGCTCGGTTATGATGATGATGGCCGTCTCCCTGTCCGCCAGGCACTCCCGGAACGCCTCCGCCGCCTGTTCCGGCGTGCGCACGGTCCTCCCGGAAACCCCGGCCAGAGAGAAACCCAGGACCGTATCCTCGTCTCCGATGAGGCGGTAGTGCAATTACACCTTCCCCAGGATAAGGAAGGCGATAACGAAGCCGAAGACCACGATACCCTCCGCCATGGCGATAAAAAGCAGGGCCTGGTTTCCCACTTCCGGCTTCTCCCCCATGGCGCCCATGGCCGCCGCCCCCACATGGGAGATGGCGTAGCCCGCGCCCAGAGCCCCGAAGCCGAAGGCCAGGGCCGCCGCGATATAGGCCCAGTAGCTGCCATCGGAAGCCGCACCGGCCGCCGCCGCTTCCGAAGCGAAGAGGGGCGTTCCCGCGAACAGCAGAAACCCCAGCACGCCGGTCACCGCCACAAAGGTCTTTTTGGAAATACTCACAATATTTTTCATAACCACTCCTTCCTATTATCCTTGAATGAAGAATGTAGAATTAAGAATGAAGAATTAGCAGGAAAACGCATTATTCTCAATTCTCAATTCTCAATTCTCAATTCTCAATTCTCAATTCTCAATTCTCAATTCTCAATTCTCAATTCTCAATTCTCAATTCTCAATCACCAGTCACTATCCAGCGCCAGCGGCCTGTACGCCCTGCCGCTTCCCTTGAAAAATTTGGCGAAGAACTCGTAGTAATTCAACCGGAGGGACTGTATCCCCGCGGACAAACCTTCCAGAGCCGTCACCAGCACATTTCCCAGAACCAGCACCACAATCCCCACCAGGGAGACCCCTTCCCCGCCGCTCACCATCACGGCGATGCTGTAGAAGGCGGTCATCAGGCTCACGTGGGCGATTCCCAGGCCGGCCACCCGCATGAAGGAGAGCACGTTGGAGAGGTACCCGGCGTACACTTCCAGAATCTCCACCACCCCTTCCATGACCGCGTCTATCGCCCCGGGGGCTTTGCCGTGCCCCTTCCCTTCCCGGTGCTCCTTCCTGTGACGGAGCACCTCCACCACGGGTTTGACGAAGAGGAGCGCCGTGGGCAGGATCAGGCCCAGGAAAATCCAGAGGTCCCCGGGGAGGCTCTGCATGTTGCTGGCCAGGAACGTCCGGATGATGAAGAAGCCCGCCCCGATGATCCAGAAGCCCAGGAGGCCCCCCTTGTCCAGGAACAGGTGGAGCCAGTCCTTCCGGTTGGCCATGTTCACGCAGTTGATGGCGATGCCGATTTCCATGACCGCCAGGCCGAACCAGAGGGTCAGCCCCAGAATGGCCATGATCGATGACACGGGCCCCCCCGAGGCATGGCCGTTCACCACGTCGTGGTAGTTGAACCAGAGGCTGGGGGTCCAGGAAAACCCGAACCAGGAGCCGAAGAGCAGTCCGAAGACGAAGGCGCTCGCCCCGCAGTACATCATCAGGGGCATGAGGGTTCCCGGATCCTTCCCGGAGGAACGGCTTTTCAGAAATCCCGCAAGGCCTATGAGAAAGATCGCCAGGCCCTGGCCGGCGTCGCCGAACATGAGGCCGAACATGAGAAAGTAGGCCACCGCCACGAAGGGGGTCGGATTCAGGGTCCCGTACTGGGGTGTGGCGTAGTTGGTCACCAGATTCTGGAAGGGCTTGAGCGCTTTGGGGGAGGAGAGGGCCACCGGCGGGGTCAGATGCTCCTCCCGCTGGGCCTCCTCCGCTTCGTACCACTCCAGGTAGCAGCGGTTCCCGCAGACCCCCAGGATCGCCTCCTCCAGCTCCTTCTTCCGTTCCGCCGGCAGCCAGCCGGAAAAGAGGAAGGTCCGGGCGGTGCGGCTGAAGCGGTTCTGCACCTTATAGTAGAGCTCGCTGGCCCGGAGCTCCTGCCAGAGGCGGACGAGCCTTTCCCGTTCCTCCCAGACCAGATCCTTCACCTGGTCCTTTTTCTTCCTCTGCTCCGTTTTGATGGCGGCCATCTGCTCTTCCAGATCCCTCAGGACCCGTTCCTTGCCGTAATCGTTGTACCGGAAGCCCTCCCCCTCGGCAAAACCGACCTGGCCCAGGGCGGCGGCCACCCGGGATTCGTCCCGTTTGAGGGAGATGAGCATGAAGAAGTCCTCCTGCTCCCCCGCCCGGATCAGGGCGGTGGGCATTTCCGCGAGCAGCTTCTCCAGGGCCGGGACTTTCCCCGGATCCATATGGCCGGTCCGCATTTTCAGAAAGGCGTAGGCCGATTCGGAGCGGGCCAGGGAATTCAGGTCCCCCACCAGTTCCATCTGCCGGCGGATCTCCTCCCTTTTGAGGTACTCCTGCTGCAGCCTGTTCTGCTCCTCCCGGATCGTCTCCACCCGGTCGGCGATGGCCTTGATCTCCCTGTCGGTCTTCTCCGGATCGGAGAGCTGCAGCTCCGCCAGGTCCTCCGCCCGGGGGGCGGGCAGGTCCACCGCGGCCAGGGAGAGGAGATACT
>QKAI01000492.1 GCA_003246505.1 Spirochaetaceae bacterium
GCCGCAGAGCAGATTCAGGTTCTGCTGGTCCATGAGGCAGGTCCGGGGCAGCATGGGATACATGTCCCCCTTCACGTAGCGGTACTCGAAAATACCCCGGACCGGAACTTCCCGTATGCGGAACCCGTTGGCGGAGTAGCCGTTCAGGAACAGGCTGTCCCCGGGATGGACCGTGATATCCTTGTAGTCCCGGAGGTAATCGGCGGCGTATTTTGACAGAACGATGCCCTCCTCGCCGGGCAGGAGCATCCGCCCCTCGTGGAGGATAAGGCTCTCCTCCAGGTCGAATATCCGTCCGTAGCTTTCCGGGTCCACCGCCAGTGCGTTCAGCCAGAAATCGGAGTCCCCCTCCCCTTCGTTGACGATCAGGAAACCCTGGGAAAGGGTGGTGATCTCCCGGACCTCCTCCCGCGTCCCCAGGAATTCCAGGGTCCGGTCGAGATCGGGCAGCTTGGGGACATGGAGATTTCCCATCTCGTTCCAGGTCCCGAAGAGGGAGTAGTCGAAATCGATATTCTTGATGACCGCTATGTCGGCGGATACGGACCGGGTGTAGGCCCTTCGCAGGCTCTCTGTGGTCGAGGAAAGAAAGGAGTTCCCCACCACGATGAGAAAGGCCCCCAGGAAGATCAGTCCCCCCACGATCCCCGTCTTGATCTTATGGGCCCCCACGTTCCGCAGGGCTATCTTGAGGATGCTGTTCATGCTCCGCCCCCGGAAAGGATCTTCCCGTCATGGAGACGTATGACCTGATCCACCATGTCCACGATCATGGGGTCGTGGGTGGAGAAGATGAAGGTCGTCCTCTGCTCCTGGTTGATTTTCTTCATAAGGTCGATGATTCTCTCGCTGGTGGCCGAATCCAGGTTGGCCGTGGGCTCATCGGCCAGAACGATCTGGGGACGGGTCACCAGGGCCCGGGCGATGGCCACGCGCTGCCTCTGCCCGCCGGAGAGTTCGTTGGGGCGGTGTTTTTTCCTGTCCCCCAGGCCCACCTCGTCGATGATATGGTCAATCCACTCCCGTTCCTCCTTCCGGGGCTGTTTTCTTTTGCCCAGAAGCAGGGGAAACTCCACGTTCTCATAGATATTCAGTACGGGAATCAAGTTGAATGTCTGGAAGATGAACCCCAGGGTGCGGTGCCGCAGTTCGGTCAGCTCCCTGTCCCTGAGGCTCTCCAGATTCTGCCCGGTGATTTTCAGATCCCCCCGGGTCGGCCGGTCGATGCACCCGATCAGATTGAGCAGAGTCGTCTTCCCCGATCCGGAAGGGCCGGCCACGGACAGAAAATCCCCCTCATTTATTTCCAGGCTGACTCCCTTGAGGGCGGGTACGTTGACCTTTCCCAGGGAGTAATCCTTGTATACATCCTTCAGTTCCACAACTTTCATACAAATCCTCCTGCCTCTCATAAAGCAAGAGCCGTGCCAGTCCTGTTTCAGGACCCCGGTGGGAGGAATTTCCTATTCCCGTAGGATAATTACCAAGTTATGGTGGAAAACGCTTCATTGTATCAGCAGTCCCGGTAGCGGTGTCCCTTTATGTCGAAAAAGGTTCCCTCGAAGGTCCGGATAAGGGAGGTGCTCACCCGGATGTCCAGCCGGTTCTCCCCCCTCCTTAACCGGCTCCCCGACAGGATTAGGCGATAGGGAATCCAGGGGGCCGGACAGAAGGGGCCCCCGTTCAGGCTGACTTCCATGGCCTCCTGGAAGGGTGCCGGCGTTTCGATGCTCAGAAGGGGATCCTCCTCCTCCCTGTCCCCGGCAAAGGGGAAGGAGTAGAGGAGCTGCCCCGAATAGTAGGGCAGGCCCATCTGCCGGTAGTCCTCAAAGCGGCAATCCTCCCTCCCGCCCGGGGCGGCCAGGGCGTCCTCTCCGTTCACGGCGAAGTCCCCCGCCATGTAGAGGGGGGACACCGGGCCGTCGTCCAGGCGGGTCGTCTTCATGCGCAGCTCCAGGAGGTTTTCCCCCTCTTTTAGGCGCGGGCCGATGGGAAGGGCTTCGGTTCCCCTGACCGGATACTCCCGGGGGGCCAGATCCTCCCGGCCCAGGGGGGCCGAGCCGTTAACCGACAACAGCCACTCCCCCCGCAGGGAGCCGGGTTCCACCATCAGCTCTACCCCCGCCGCCGCGGCAGGGTCTTCGACCCGGACGGTCAGCCGGTAGACCGGTTCCATTTCCGTCGCCCCCAGGTCGGGCATCCATCCGAAGTGGGTACGCACCTCCGGGCTCCACCGGAAGCGGCCCTCCTCCAGCTGGTTGATCAGGGGAGAGGCGGAGACCATCCTCTTCCGGCCGTTCAGCTCCATCTCCCAACGGTCCAGGCGCAGGTAGTTCTTTCCCAGGGGCCGGGCGGACAGGGTCTCAGGAATGGCTACGGGGAAGGGGGTTCTGTCCATGGGAACCCCCTCCGCGGCCTCCCCGACCAGGAAGGATTCAAAGGGGGCGATGGTTTTTAACTCCCCCGCATACTCCCGGTGGGCGCCGCTCAGAAATTCCCCGATCCGCCGGGGAGCGGGAAAGCGGATGGCCAGGGGGGTGTCTCCCGTATTGAGAAAATAGCGAAGGGCCGGGCCTTCCTTTCCCCGCCGGGTCACCATCCAGAGACGGTCCGGCTTTTCCCCTTCCAGGGAGAATTCCAGGGAGGGCTTCAGTCCGGCGTCATCAAGGTCCTCCGGGGAGGCGAGGGTCAGGACCCGTCCCCCCCGGGAGGCGAAGATCCCCAGGGCTTCCCCTTTCTCCGGCTCTTCGCTGGCCGTTTTCAGGACCAGCAGGGTTTTTCCTTTCAAATCCTGTCCCAGATCCCGGATAATGTCCCCGTCCACCATGAGAAAATCGAGCTGCTTCCCCGCCAGATTCTCCAGGAGGGTGCGGTAGAGTGTCGCCTCCTCCGGCGTGGGCAGGGATCCCGCCGGTTCGTAAAAGAAGATGTCCGCTCCAATCTCCGTGCCGGCGAAGGCGTCCTGGATATGGGCGATCTGATCGGAAAGGACATGGGTAAGGGGCCAGTAGGGCATCTGGAAGAAGAAGGTGGGGGGCGCGTCGTGCTTGGTCAGGCCGTGGGTGGTGTAGAAGAAGCCGTGGGGCACCAGCATGGTGATGCCCATGAGAACCAGGGCCTCGGCGATGATCCGGGCGTCCAGCAGGGTGCCGCTCCAGCCCAGGCTGTGGTAGCACTCGCACAGGCTGCCCTCCTTGCGGTAGAACTGGGCCGCCGAGGCGCAGGCCCGGGCGTTGCCCCGCAGGGTCGGCTTGAGCGTGTCCGGCAGACGCCCCGCCTTGGTATGGCCCGGTTCGCAGCCGGGGATGTCCATGTACTTGAGCTGCCGCAGATAGAGGGAGGGCTTCTCCCCGCAGTAGCGAATGCCCCTCTCCCGGCACCAGGAGGAGAGGGGTTTTTCGTAGCTCCCCTCGAAGAGGGTGTACTTGAGGCGGTGGAAATTCTGCCTTATCCGGTCTGCCCCGGGGAAGTCCCCATGGATGAGGGCGGGGAGAAGGGGCGGGAGGCTCTCCCCGTAGGTCTTTTCGTATTCCCCAGGGAGACGGGTGGACCAGACCGGTTCCAGCTCATCGCTGAAGGAGGAGTAGAAGAGGGAGGAGAGCTTCTCCCCGTAGTGTCCCCCGTAGGCCCCGTGGGTCCTTTTTATGAAATCGGCCATGGCTTCGGGATTCAGAACGTCGGGCAGGGTGCCCCAGTATTTGAAGCGGGTCATCTCCTCCTGCACGGAGACGCAGAGCAGGTATTCCCCCTCCGGCAGGGTCATGAGGAGGGTGGGAACGGGCCGGGAGGCGAAGTACCGCTTCTGGTTATAGGAGGTGAGCCCCCCGGCGTGGAAGCTATGTTCGTCAAGCACCACCCCCGCATGGGAGGTGACGTCCCGGCTCTCGGGCCAGATCTTCTTCCCCTCCCGCAGGGGGACCAGGGTGGCGTTCAGGATATCCCCCTCCCTCAGGGGCAGGCGGATCTCCCCGCCGGAAAGGGCATAGTCATCCTGGCGGAGCAGGGTGGCCCGGTATTCCGGATGGCCCAGGGTCACCGTTCCCCCCGCCGATCCGGAGGGGTAGGGGTATTCGTCGTAAATGTGGGCGGTCATCCCCCGGGAGGAGGCGTACTCCGCCGCACAGCCCACCATGTCAAAGAAGGCTTCCGACAGGTAGGGAAGGGTCATCCCCTGGCGGAAGTGGATGAAAAACCCCCGGATCCCCTGTTCCGCCATCAGATCGATCTGCCTCTTTATTTCCCCCTTCTCTATATCCCCGTTCCAGAACCAGAAGGGGTGGAAACCGCTGCTTTCCCTTTTCATGGATGCTCCTCCTGCCATAGATCATAGGGGGTAATCGGGAATGATAATATATAAAAAAGAGAGTTTGTTCCTGAAATATACGGGAATTTCGGGAGCGGATAGGTCTTTTTGTCAGGGAAGGGGGGAGAATTCTTATATCTGTTTTTTATTTGACATATCATGATATGTGATATACGATAATAACAAGTATCATGATATAGGATTTAATTCTGTGCATTTTTACCCTGAAAAAGGGTATAGGAGGTATATTTTATGAGGCAAGGATGGTTTAAGTCGTTATTTCTCACCATGCTTACGGGCATTATCCTCGCGGCGCCGGTCATGGCGCAGGGCGACAAGGATACGGCTGCCGTTTCGGTTGATCCCAACAAGGAAGTCTACCCCGGAGTCAAGCGGGGGGACACGCTTATCGTGGAGGATCCTTCGGGGACCCTCATCAATCCGGACAGCTTCAATGTCTGGAACGTCTGGGCCGGCGGCAACGGGGGCGTTTCCAACGGCCTGCAACAGCTGGGCATGGATACCCTCTGGTATCTGGACCCGGACGCCGGTATCGACGGCCCCTGGCATAACAGCCTGGCCGCGGCGCCCCCCGTTTACAACAGCGATTACACCCAGATGACGGTCAAGCTCAAGAAGGGCATCTACTGGAGCGACAATGTGGAGTTCACCGCGGCGGACGTTAAGTACACCGTGGAACTTCTGAAGCAGACACCCACCCTGCTCTTCGGTTCCACCTTCGGCGTTTTCGTGGACAAGGTGGAGACCCCGGACAACTACACCGTCGTTTTCAAGCTGACCAAGCCCAACAGCCGGTTCCACCGGAACTTCACGGTCCGCTGGAACGCCTGCTGGATCATGCCCAAGCACGTCATGGAAAAGGACATCAAGGTTCCCAACGACGCCCTCGCCTACACCTTCAACCCCCCCGTCTCCCTGGGCGCCTACGTCCTCAAGGACTATGACAAGCAGGGCACCTGGACTCTGTGGGAAAAGCGGAAGGACTGGAACAGGACCACCATCGCCGATTTCGGCGAACCCGCCCCCCCCTACGTCATGTACGTGGACGCCGGCCCCAGCGACAAGCGGGTCATCACCCAGGCCAACCACGAGCTGGACATGATCCACTCCATCGCTCCCGAAGGCATCATCAAGCTTTCCGAGAACGAATGGGAAAGCAACTGGTTCAACGGTTTCCCCTGGGGGCATCCGGATCCCACCCTGGTGGCCATCCTGCCCAACAACGCCAAGGCCCCCTTTGACAACGTGGACGTAAGATGGGCCCTGGCCCTCTCCCTGGACATGAAGAAGATGGCCCTGGCCAGCTACAAGGGCGCCGTCACCATGTCCCCCATCCACTATCCCCCCACGGGCGGATCCCGGGAGTGGTACTTCGATCCCATGCAGGATTACCTGAAGAATTTCTCCATCGACACGGGCAAGGGCGTCATCAAGCCCTACGACACGACCATAGCCCAGCAGATCGCCGACGCGGCCCGGAAGAATTTCGGCGACGCCGTTCCCAGCGATCCGGAAAGAATCAAGGACGTTATCGGCCAGGGCTGGTGGGGCTACAACCCGGAAGCCGCCGCCGCCCTTCTGGAAAAGAACGGCTTCACCAAGAAGAACGGCAAGTGGTACAAACCCAACGGGGAACAGTTCACCATCTCCCTCCTCAACTGGGGACCGGGCAACCCGGTTCTGGCCCGCCTGGGAACCATGGTGGCCGAGCTCTGGACCAACTTCGGCATCGACACCACTGCGACCTACAGCCAGGACAACGGCACCCAGTACAACCTGGGCGAGTACGACGTGAACATGGGCTGGAACATCGAGACCTGGGGCGGCCATCCCGACCTGAGCTACTTCGTCGATACCTGGCACTCCGACTTCTACAAGGGGATCGGGGAGATGGTCAACGGCCGGAACGGCGTCCGCTACAAGAGCGCCGCCCTGGACAAGATCGTGGACGAGATCAACGTGACCGAATTCGATTCGGACCGGAACATCGAACTGGGCCTGGAATTCCTCAAGCTGACCACCAAGGACATGCCCACGATCCCCCTCATGTCCTACAACGTATTCTCCTCCCAGGACAACACCTTCTGGAGCGGATACCCCACCTTCGACAACCCCTACGCCAACCCGGTCACCAACTGGGGCAACGGGCGCTACATCATGACGCAGCTCAAGCAGATGATGCCTCCCACCAAATAGGCAGGATCTGACAGACCATGAAAACCAACCCGGAACGGAAATCCTTCCGTTCCGGGCATTTCACAAGGAGTTCACCGGGGCATTATGAAAAACATCATTAAAAGTCCGTTCTTCAAATATCTGACCCAACGTCTGGGCCAGTTCCTCCTGGTCATTTTCGTGGGGATTACGGTGACCTTCATCGTCCCCCGCCTCTCGCCGACGAATCCGGTGGAGCAGAAAATCAACCAGATGATGGTTTCCGGAGCCAACGTCCATCCGGAGGCTCTTCAGAAATTCCGCGAGGCCATGACCGAAATGTACGGCCTGGAAGGTTCGAACTGGGAGCAGTACATCGCGTTCTGGAAACGCTTTCTCAAGGGGGATCTGGGTCCGTCCCTCTCGTCCTATCCCGTCCCCGTCATGGATCTAATCAAAAAGGCCCTCCCCTGGACGATCGGGCTGATGATGACCACCACTCTCATCTCCTGGGTCATCGGCAATCTGCTGGGGGGACTGGCCGGCTATTTCCCCGATAGAAAATGGGTGAAATGGGCGGAACTGGGCGCCACCTGCGTCCGCCCCATACCCTATTATATAACCGCCTTCATCCTGCTGATCATCTTCTGCTTTATCCTGCCCATCTTCCCCACCTCCGGAGCCTACGCCCGGGGCGCCGTGGAGGGATTCAATCTAAAGTTCATAGGCAGCGTGCTCTACCACACCTTCCTGCCCGCCCTCTCCCTCATCATCGTGGGCCTGGGGGGCTGGCTCCTGGGCATGCGCTCCCTGGTCTCCAACATCGTGGCGGACGACTTCGTCCTCTACGCCGAGGCGGGGGGCATAGACGAGAAGATCATCCTCCGGAAATACGTGATCCGGAACGCCCTCCTCCCCCAGATCACCGGTCTGGGCATGAGCCTGGGGGCGGTCTTCTCCGGGGCCCTCATCACGGAGATCGTCTTCGGCATCCCCGGCCTGGGCCAGCTGACCTACAAGGCGGTCATCAGCTTCGATTACAGCCTCATCATGGGGGTCTCCATCTTTTCCATCGTGGGAGTCTCCCTGTCCGTACTGATCGTCGATCTGCTCTATCCCCTTTTCGATCCCCGGATCAGGCTGAGTTAGGAGGGGAGAGTGAAACACATCATACTGGACCTGTTAAAGAATTCCCGCCCCTTCCGCTTCGGCGTCATAGCCGCCCTCTTCCTCCTGGTTATGATAGGGCTCTCCTTTTTCTCGCCCTACCCGTCAAACGAGTCATTCCTCGTCATGGAAGACGTCCCCCCCTCCTTCGAGCATCTCTTCGGCACCAACAGCCGGGGGCAGGACCTCTTCTGGCAGATGACCTTCGCCCTGCGGAACTCCTTCATGTTCGGGGTCATCACCGCCGTCATCAGCCGGGTCATCTCCCTTTTCATCGGGATGTACTCCGGCTATAAGAGGGGATGGATCGACCGGGCCCTCATGGCGGTGAACGACAGCTTCGTCATCATGCCCGTCCTGCCCATCCTCATCCTGCTGAACTTCCTCCTCAAGGAGAAAATGAACTGGATCATCATGGCCTCGGTGCTCTCCCTCTTCGGGTGGGCCTTCGACGCCCGGCTCATCCGCTCCAAGGCCATGTCCCTGAGGTTCCAGCTCTTCACGGACACGGCGATCTTCTCCGGGATCTCCACGAGGAAGATCATCTTCCGGGAGCATTTCCCCTACGTCCTGCCCATCGTCTTCTCCACCACCATCAACAACATGCTCTGGGCGATCGGAATGGAGGTGACCCTGGCCATCCTGGGCCTGACCAACGTGAACGACCCGACCATCGGGGTGACCATCTACTGGGCCAACCAGCACCAGGCCCTGATCTCCGGGGTCTGGTGGTGGATCGCCGTCCCCGTGGTGGTCACGGTCTTCGTTTTCACCGGCCTTTACATGCTCTCCATCAGCATCAACAAATTCATCGATCCGCGGACCCGGCTGCAGAGAAAGGGGAGCCACTAGACATGAGCGAAAATGTATTGAACGTAAAGGGACTCAACGCGGTGTACCGGACCGAGCTGTACGGCATCAAGCGGGAAGTCAAAGTGATCAACGATATCTCCCTCACCCTGCGAAAGGACGAAGTGTTCGGCATCGCCGGGGAGTCGGGGAGCGGCAAAACCACCCTCATCAAACTGCTGTCCGGCACCTACCGGGCCCCCCTGACCATTCTCGGGGGGGAGGTCAGCTACGACTTCTCCTCCCGGGAGAAACCGGTGGACGTGCTGAACTGCTCCCCCGGGGAGCTGAATGAGATACGGTGGCGGAACCTCTCCTATGTCATGCAGGGTTCCATGAACGTCCTGAATCCGGTGAGGAAGGTCTACAAGTCCTTCGTGGATTTCGCCTACAACCATATGGGGGAGGGGGAGAAGGAGAATTTCCGGGAGGTGGTGGTGGAGTATCTGAAGAAGCTCCGCCTTCCCGGGGAGATTCTGAATTCCTACCCCCACGAACTGTCCGGGGGCATGAGGCAGCGGGTGATCATCGCCCTGGCCACCATATGCAGCCCCGACGTCATCATCGCCGACGAGCCCACCACCGCCCTGGACGTGGTGGTGCAGAGGGAGACCCTCAACCTGATAAGGGAGATCCAGGGGGCCCAGAAGAACACGGTGCTGCTCATAACCCACGACATGGCGGTGCACGCCAATATCGCCGACCGCATAGGCATCATGTACGCGGGGCGCCTGGTGGAGGAGGCCCGGACCAGGGACATCTTCAACGCCCCCCGCCACCCCTACACGAAGCATCTCATAGGATCCCTGCCCCGCATAGGGGATTCGGAGCGCAAGGTGGGCCTGGAGGGCAATCCCCCCAACCTGGCCTCCC
>QKAI01000117.1 GCA_003246505.1 Spirochaetaceae bacterium
GGAGGTACTCTTTTACTCTTTAGGTGCTAATCAAAAAGGGATTTTTCAGACTGAAAAACTTGTTATTTCAGTCTGAAGAACAGATTTTTCTACCCTGATAAAGGGGATTTTCCAGTCTGAAAATGACTTGACAGGCTTCCATCCCGGGGAAATCTACCGGTTCCAGATCTCCTTGAAGGTGTATTTCTTCTGGCAGTAATGGCAGACAAAGGACTCCCCCTCCCTCGTAAAGAGGGTATTGATGTGCTGGTGTCCCAGGGGATGGGAGATGCAGTTCTCGTTCTTGCAGGAGATCTCTTCGAAATTATAGATCCGGGGAGGCATGTGGAGCCGGTACTTCCTCTCCACCGATTGATCCTTGATGAAATTCAGGGTACATCCCGGTGAGACGGCGGCCAGTTTCTTGATGTCCTTCTGTTCCAGGGTCAGAATATCGGGAAGGGAGATGATCCCCTTGAACCGGGTCGGATCGCTGGTGTGGAACACCCCGTGGGAACTGCGGTAGTTCAGCTTGAGGATATGCCGGATCCGGTTGATCTGATCCCAGATCTCCTCGATTGACTCTCCCACGGCGATATGGTCGATGACGATCCCCTCGTCCACGGGCTTGATGCCCACCTTGTAGCGGTCCTGTATCCGGCTCTTCCTCGTGACCGGCACATCGACGATATAGTCCTCCGGCGGCACGGCCCCGGGAAGATGGGAACCGGTGAAATCATCCCCGATCTTACCTCCCACCATGGCTATCTCCACGATGCGGGTGTAATAGCCGTTGATGGACTGCTCGTCCCAACCGTTAAGGGGAGTCCGGTCCAGAAAGGAGGGTATGACCGGATGTTCCCGGTGCCGGGGCAGGGGATGGTAGAAACGGCACCCTTCGGGCAGCAGGTCCATGAACCGCTTCTGGAAGGTTACCGATTCCCGGAGGGTTTCCGCCTTGTCCAGGATCTTGTCTCCCATGCGCTCGAGCTGCAGCCTGGTGAAATACCAGATGTCGGCCACATCCTTCTGATTCAGATACTCCTCGATACTGGAAAATTTACGCACCTGAAAACCGTTGCGTACCATCCGGTCCTCATAATAATCGGGAAGGGCCAGTTCCGGCGGAGCCACCAGATCAACCTTGACTTCCTTGAAAATGCCCAGTCCGTCCGTTTTGGAGTGGACCGTCCGCCCGTGGTAGAGGTCTCCCGTCAGAACGATATGGATGCGGCTGTTATCCCACTTCTTCTGTTCCAGGAAGGAGAACTCGTCCAGGAACTCCTGGGTGGGATGTTCATGCTTCCCGTCCCCCCCGTTAATAAAGCCCGGCTTGTCCCATCCCAGTTTGCGCGCATAATCTCCCAGTTCCTCATCAAGGGCCCGGCAGACCCCCTCCTCGGGGGTGCGGAGGATGAAGATGGAATTGCGGGAGTACCCGTAGAGCATCTTGACCGTATCGGAAAAGCTCTCCGCCTTTTTGAAGGAGGAGGTGGAGGCGTCGAAATTATTCATCCGCACGTTATGGAACAGGGCGGCGTTCCGGAAGGACTCCTTCGTTCTGGTGCTGTTCTCCAGGAACATGAGATAGACGGAAAAGTCCGGATCGTTCAGCTTGAACTCGCCGCAATCCTCCCCCCGGAGATACTTCTCCTTCAATTCCGCCGTCTTGCGGTAGAGATAAAGCTGTTCGTCCCTGGACAGATCGTTGACGACGGCTATGGACCTTCCCTTGAAAATCCCCCGGTTTCCCATTATTTGAGCTCCTTTTGTACGGTGAGGGTATCGCTGTTCAATTCCAGAATATCACCCCCGGGACTCTGGACGAAAATCATGCCGTTGTAAAAATAAATATCCGTCATGGGCTCCACCTCCTGGGAGGAGGACCCGATCAGTTTCAAACTCTTGTCAAAGCGCCCCAGATACCAGGAGCTGCCCGATTTGTAGACCATGTAGATCTGGTTGCTCTTGTCCACCGCCACCTGGGTGCCGGGGAAGATCTCCTCCTCCCCCTTGAGGGAGATGGCCAGGTTTTCCCTGTCTATTATCATGGGAACGACCTTGTCCGATTTTCTGTCCCGGGCCACGGCGAGGAAGCCGCCGGCGAATTCCCGGTTGGTCCGGCCGTAAATGGTGGTGACCGTGGACTCCTTCTCCCTGTTACCCTTCGTCAGGTCGTAGAGGATGATCGTTCCGTAGGAGTAGCCCTCCTCCTTGCCGGTCTGGCTGAAGAAATAGAGGGGCACCCGGCTCTCTTCCCCGGGGGAGACGAAAACCGATTCCCTCTTCTCCACCTCCGGATCGCCTTCGGATATGCGCTTGTTCTCATCCACGGCTATCTCGTCACGCATGTCCAGCACTTCTTCGGTCTTCCTGTCCAGTTCCTCTTTTTTATCCACAATAACCTGCTTGTCCTCCCGGACGGCCTCCTCCTCCTTCTTCAGATCCTCCAGCTTCTGCTCCTCCTGAACTGTCAGGGGCTCTTCCTTCTCCTCCAGCTGTTTGATCTCCTCCACGAGGGCGCTCTCCCTCTGCGTCAGGTCGGCCTCTTCCTTTACTATGGCCTCTTCCTGCTGGCGGTTCTCCTCTTCCCGGATCTCCACCATCTCCTTCCGCTCATCGATGCGCTTGTCCTCTTCCTCCTGCATGACCTTGACCACCTCCTCCTGGGAGATGGTGGAGGTGTCCACGCCGGCGGCGGCCGATCCGGGTCCCTTGAGGGGTATGACGATGCGAGCCTTCCCCGGCCAGTCGCTCCAGATCCGGGCCAGACCGCACTTGTCCGGCTCAAGGCTGGCGAGCACTCCCGGTTTGTAACGGGCGGAGAAATGTTCGATTTTCTGATACCAGTAGGCGTTGTAATAGGTGATGAAAACGGCCAGGGTGAAGGCCCTGTCCCGGTCGTAGCCGTAGGCCGATTCCAGGTACCCCCCTATGATATGCCGCAGGTTGGTCACCGAGTCGACCTGACTGGAGCCGCCCATGATGAGAATGTCCCCGTCCAGGCCGACGGGAATCTCCGGCTGGTAGGAGTGGATGATCCGGTAGGGCCCGTAGTTCGCCGTAAGGGGAAGGGCGGGATCCACGTCCTGCCCCAGCACTTCTCCGATTCCTCTTATCTGATCCAGCGTATTGATGACATCGTAGGGACCTTCGTAGTTGATGAACTCAATGGGTTCCGTATTAAGAAACTCATCCTCCGCCACTTCCTGGGAAGAAACCCGGGAAAACAGTACCGCCATAAGTACCAGAAGAACCGTGTGCTTTCTCATAATCCCAATTCTAACACAAAAAAGGGCGGAATTATAGCTCCCCCCTCTTCTTTATAAAAAAAAGAGCCGCCCCGGGGAGCGGCTCTTTCCTTGCGGATTATCCTATTTGACCAGGATGAATTCCACGCGCCTGTTCTTCCAGCTGTTCTCCGTATCGGAGAAGGGAACCACCGGAGCGGTCCCTCCCCTTCCCACGGAGGAGAGGCGGTTCTTATCTATCCCCAGCTTTATCAATTCGTTAAGAACCGTTTCGGCCCGGGATTCGCTCAGGGGCTGGAGCTCTTCGGTCTCCTCCTTTCTGGCCCTTTCCGCATTGTTGTAGTAGACGCTGTTCGCATGGCCTTCCACCACGACCTGGTAGCGGTTGTACTTCTTGAGGATCTCCGCGACACGGCCCAGTATCCAGACATTCTTGGACCCCTTGTCCCCCGTGGTTTCCAGGGAGGCCTGACTGGGGTTGAAGGTGATGCTGGAGATCATGATTTTCAGGTTGTCCCCTTCACGGATGACCAGGACGTCCACGGGTATGGTTCCCTCCTTGACAGAGGTATTGCCCATCACGTCGGTCACGGTCAGGGTCCAGGAGTAATCCTCGGCGGACTGGACCAGTTCGCCCTTGCTGCTCCGGCCGTCCCAGATGATCCGTCCGGTGGGTTTCCCCTTGCCGCCGTAACTGATGAATTCGTTGCCCTTGGGATCGCGGATCTCCATCTTCCAGGAGTCCACGGCGCTGATGTCCTGAACCCCCATGGTTATGGTCAGCTCATCGTCCACGTTGTCCTGGTCGGGGCTGAAGGGCTGGGGGCTCATGACGACCCGGGTCTCCGGGGCGGAGTTGTCCAGGATAAAGGGGGCCGTTTCCACGGAGGGGCTGTTTCCCTTGTTGTAAACCACGGCGTAGCGTGCCGTGTAGGAGCCTTCCGTAATGGTTCCGTCCGTCCCTTTCCCGTCCCAGACGTAGCTGTCCGGTGGCAGGGTTTTCCCGTCCCCGGACAGGGTGATGACGGAGCCCTTCGCCTCATGAACCATTTCAAGGGTCCACCGGGCGATCCCCTCCTTGAGGGAGGTGACCAGGGCGAGCTTCTGGGTGGAGGTTTCCTTCCGCCCCGAGGGAGAGAAGATCTCCCGTTCCGCGGTGAGGAAGAGCTGGGTCTGCCTGTTGTCGATGGTCAGGCCGGTCAGTTTTTTCTCCGTCCTGTTCCCCGCCCTGTCCGTGGAGAGGACCCGGTACGTGTAGACGCCGTTGGGGAGGATGTTGCCCGAATCGTCCCGCCCTTCCCAGTTGAAGTCCTCCAGCCGGTCCTTCCAGACCTTCTCCGCCACGACCTTGCCCGAAGCGTCCAGGATTTCGCCCTGGAAGAGCTCTTCGCTGCTGGAGGACTGGGTGATCCTTATGCTGTCCTTGCTCCCGTCCCCGTCGGGGGAGAAGAGGGAGATATCATTGGCGAGGGTGATTTCCGGATAGAGGCGGTCGATGAGGAATTCCGGAGAGGATGCCTGAATCGTATCGCCCCTTTCCAGCTGGGCGGAGAGAAGGAGGTGGCAGTAGCCGTCCATGACCTTGCCCCCGTCCCAGCGGAAGGAGGAAGGAAGACCGCTCCCCTCGCTGACCAGGGCCATCTCCTCCCCGTTCCTATTGAGGGCGGTGAGGCGGTAGCTTCTGACCGGGGAGTTGTTGTTCCTTTCCACGCCGGCGTTGATGGTCTCGTTGATCCCGTCCCCGTTGGGGGAGAGGGATTCCCTGTCCAGGGTGAGGAAAAGTTCCACGTTGGACGTATCGGCGGTGAAGACCACGTCCTCCGATCGGCCGTAGTTTCCCGCGCTGTCCCGGGTCTCCACGTAATAGGTGAAGGTGGCCTCGCCGGTAACGCTCTTCCCGTTCTCGAACATGCCGTTCCAGTTAAGGGTGGGGGGAACCGATCCGTGCCACTCGTAGGATTTCACTTTGACGCCCTTCCCATCGAGGATGTAACCGTTCCAGACCTTCTCCTCCGAACTGGACTGGGTAAAGACGATCTCGTCCCGGTTGCCGTCCCCGTCGGGGGAGAAAAGCAGGGGGGAACCGCTCACCCGGATGCGGGGGCTGGTGGTGTCCACCGTGAAGGGGGGGGTGAAGACGACGGGGGAGTATCCGTTCTGGTAAGAAGCGTCCAGGCGGGCCTTGTAGGCGCCCTCTTTCAGATAGGCCCCGGCCCCGTCCTTTCCGTCGAAAACCAGACCGGTCCTGGTAAGGAGATCCTGGCTGTTTCTCTGGTTCCAGCTCCGGTAGACCCGGCCGCTGTCGTCAATGATGTCCAGGCTCCACTGGGCCAGGCCCTTGACGGTGGAGATCTTGAATCCGATCTCCACGTCGGAGATCTCGCTCTCCGTCCCTGGGGAGAAGGAGGCCCGGTTGATGGTCAGGGCCAGCTCGGGCTGGGCCGTATTGATGAGGATGTTACCGACCGACTGGGAGACGGTGTTACCCGCCCGGTCCGTGGTGGCGATATCGTATTCGTAAACCCCGTCGGGAAGGACCTCCCCCTCCCCGTCCTTTCCGTCCCAGACCAGCTCCTTGGGCTCTTCCCCGGACCAGGTGAAGGTGCGGTAGACCGTGCCCGAGCTGTCCCGGATTTCACCGGTCCAGGTCTCTTCGCTGGAACCGCTCTGGGGTATGGCCAGGGTGTCCTTGCGCCCGTCCCCGTCGGGGGAGAAGATCAGGTCCGTGCCGGTGGGGGCCTCGAGGGCCAGCTCGGGGGCCGTATTGTCGATATGGAAATAGGCGGGCGCCGTGGTGGTCACGTTATTGTTGTCGTCCCAGAACTGGAAGACAAAGGAGTACTCCCCGTCGGGCGGAGTCTCTCCTGAGTCGGAAACCCCGTCCCACCTGAAGGATTCGGGTATCGCCACGGACTGCTTCTCCGCAAAAAGCCGGTCGAAGAAATTGGAGAAGGTGGCGTTTTCCGGTCTTGCGTCTTTGTTATAGATCTCCTTGACCGTCTGTCCCGAACTGTCCCGAACTGATATTTTATATCCTTCGATATAACGGCTGTCCGTTACGGTGAAGGGCACCGTAAGCTCGTCCTGGATGCCGTCATAGTTGGGAGAGATGTAGGAGACCCGGTAGTCGTTCCTGTCATAGGTCACATCCACCTCGGGGGATTCCTTGTCCCGGACGCCCAGGGGTACAGTAATCCCCGCGCCGAAGGCATAAATCCCGTCGTAAAGGGCCCGGGCTCCGCCGTTCACCCTCATTTCGGTGGAGCTGAGGCGGCTCGCCTCGCTGTCCGGCGTCAGGGGAATGATCACGTTCATACCCACTCCGGGGATGATAGTCTGCCAGTCCCCATTAATAAGGTCCTGGGCGCTGAAGGAGAGGGAGGTGCTGACCGAGAGGTTCTCGCCCACCAGGAATTCGGCGCCCGTATCGAGCTTAAGGTCCGATACGGCGGGGAGGGAAAGCACCCCGTGCCCCTTTATCTGAAAATCACCCCTGTCCACCAGCATGGCGGACATCCCGGCTGAGGGGGTTATATTTTCCGGAACGGAGGCGAAGAAGCCCCGGTTGTCGGGGGCGTAGCCCACACCGACCCGGGAGAGGACGGCGGCGAATTCCGCATCCTTGAAGAATCCCAGGTCCCCGTACAGGAAAGTGAGGCCGAAGGAGGCGGCGAGCCCCCAGGCCCCGTCGAAGCCGTAGGTCCCGTTCAGGCCGAATCCGAAGTGAACGTCCTCGTAGAGCTCCTTGGAGAAGATCACATCCGCCCCGGCGGAGGTTCCGAAATTCAGGGAGGTGTCCCCGTAGGAGGAGGCATCCGTAAAATGAACAGCCGAAGTGAGAACGCCGATTTTCATGGGGACGGAGAGGGCCATATTCAGGCTGTGCCCCATGCCTCCGTAGCCGCCCGATCCATCGTCCAGCTGTTCAAGATTGATATAGTTCACATCCACGATATACCGCTGGAATGTGGCCGCCGCGGCGGGGTTTATCGTCACCGCCTGGGGGGTGTCCCGATTGAAAAGGTTGAATCCCTGGGAAAGAAACAGGGGGGAAGAAAGATTGTATTCCAGCTCTCCGGAGGAACCGGGAAGAGCGGCTATCAGAACCGGAAGGAAAAGCAGAATAAGAAATTGAATAAAAGTTTTTTTCACGGGTTTCTCCTCTAAAAATCCCTATTAGTATACCACACTACTGTGAAAAAATGATATAATGACTCTCTATTTTTCGTGAAGTAAGGAGACCGTACATGGCTATGAGGGAAGAGGATAGGGAATGGTTTGAGAGCGACTGGTTCTGGGATACCTTCGGCCCCATCATGTTCGACGAGCAGACCATGTCCAAGACGGAGGACGAGGCGGAAGGGGTGATCCGGCTGACCGGCGTTCCCCGGGGCAGCCGGATTTTCGACGTCTGCTGCGGTTTCGGCCGCCACTCCCTGGAGCTCTCCCGCTGGGGCTATGATATGACCGGCATGGACCGTACCGCTTCCTATATTAAAAGGGCCCGGGAGAGCGCCCGGGAAGAGGGCCTCGGTTGCCGTTTCCTGGAGGGGGACGTGAGGACCGATAAACCGGAGGGCCCCTTTGACGGGGCGGTGTGCATGTGGAACTCCTTCGGCTACACGGAGGATCCGGAGGACGACGAGATCATCCTCAAAAACGTCTACGACAATCTTGAGCCGGGGGGGTTCTTCCTTCTGGACACCCCGGGAAAAGAGGTCATCGCCAACGGCTTTGAAGCCAATACCTGGTTTGAGCGGGACGGAACGAAGATCCTCCTGGAATACAGCATTGACCTGAACTGGACCGTCCTGACCAACCGCTGGCTCTTTCTGGAGGAGGGGGGTAAAATCAACGAGTTCAGCTTTTCCCAGAGGATATTCTCCGCCCTCGAACTGGCCCAGATGCTCTACCGGGCCGGTTTCGAGACCATAGACATCTACGGAAACTGGGAGGGGGATCCCTACGACAACAACGCGGAGAGGCTCATCGTCATAGGTTGGAAAGTGTAAAATCCCCGTTGGACAGGCGGAAGCTCTCCCTCAGGCCGGAGGTCATGTAGATCCGGTCATCCTTGGTAATGAACAGGGCCTCGAAGTCATCCCGCCCTTCGGCGAAGGCCATTCCTTTCTCAAGGCCCATCCCGTAGAGGGAAGTGGAAAGGGCGTCCGCGTTAACCGAAAGGGGGGTGACGATGGTCACGGCGGCCAGGTTGTTATCCACGGGGAATCCGGTCTCCGAGTCCAGGATGTGGTGGTATCTCACCCCGTCCTGTTCAAAATAACGCTCGTAATTCCCGGAAGTCACCATGGCCATGGCCTGCAGGCTGAGGATCCCCACGTAATCCCCCCGGCTGGTATGGGGGTTCTGCAGGCCGATATTCCAGAGCTTCCCGTCCGGTTTTGTTCCTATGACCAGAACGTTCCCCCCGAAATTGATGATGCCCCTGTCAATCCCCTCGTCCTGGAGGAAGCGGCTTATCCGGTCGGCGGCGTAGCCCTTGGCGATGCCCCCCAGATCCAGGGAGGTTCCCCCGGGGGCGGTCAGGGTGGTTCCTTCCAGCTTGAGCCGGGTCCAGTCCAGGAGGGGCATGACATGGTCTATCTCCTCCCGGGCGGGAATTCGGGGGTTATCGGTTCCGATTCCCCAGAGATCCACCAGGGGTCCCACGGCGGGGTTGAATTTCCCCTCCGTGATCCGGGCGTATTCCAGGGCCAGATCAATAAGTCCCGCCGCCTCTTCGGAGAAGGTGAAGATCACCTCCTCCCCCGCCGCCCTGGCAGAAAGGGCGTTGAAACGTCCGATCTCCGTTGTTTCTATGTGCCGGCTCAGGAGCTGCTCGATGCGGTCCAGTTCTTCGAAAGCCAGGTCCACCTTCCCGTCGGCCCCTTTTTCATAGAGGGTTATCTGACAGACCGTACCCAGGGCGAAGCGCTCATATCGCTGGGCCTCCGCCGCGGGTGAAGCGCATTGCGTGAACATCAATAGGGTAATTATTAAAAATACAATACCGAAAAAAGTTTTTCCCATGCCTGGGATATTATGCTAAAATAA